>JBEQUD010000128.1:0-4594 GCA_040349235.1 Acidobacteriota bacterium | reverse complement strand
GGCCGTCCGCCGGGCTCGAGGCTGTCGGGTGGGTCACGCTGTGCGGGCCTCGCCGGCGTAGAGCGGGCCATGCGACTGGACACTCTGCGCCCGCGCCAGGGCGCGCGCCTCCGGGCTGACCCGGTATTCGGGCGCCAGTTCGCTCATGACATCGAGCGTGGCCGTCGCATCGCACGCCGTCACGGCGCGGCCGAGCCGCCCAAGCGCGTGCGTCACCTTCGCGCGATGCGATCCACGCTGTCGCGTTACCCAGATGCGCGGGTGCGCCGTGCGGCACACCTTCAGGCCTTGCTCGGCAAGTTCCTCCCGCAGCTTCTCGCCCGGCCGCAGGCCGACGACGGTGATGGGGACGCGCGGGTAGCCCGCGCGCGCCTCGAGCGCGAGAAGCCGTTCTGTCAGTTCGCCGATGAGGACCGGTTCCCCCATGTCGAGCCAATACGTCTCGGCGGCGCGAGCCAGGAGATCGGTCTTCATCACCAGCGACACGGCTTCCCCGGCGGTCATGAAGTAGCGGGTTGCGTTCGGATCGGTGATCGGCACCGGGAGGCCCTGCCGGATGCGCTCGCGCATGATGGTGAGGACGCTGCCGCTGCTGCCGAGCACGTTGCCGAACCGCACCACGATGGGCCGGAAGGTGGCGCCGGTCTCGTGGCGCACCACGATCTCGGCCACCCGCTTGGTCGCCCCCATGACGCTCGTGGGCGCGGCGGCCTTGTCGGACGAGATGAGCACGAAGCGGGCCCCGACCGCCCGCGCGGCCACGGCGACGTTCATCGTGCCGAAGACGTTGACCGCGACGGACGCGCAGACCGCGCGTTCGACCATCGTCACGTGCTTGTACGCCGCGGCGTGGTACACGATATGAGGCCGCGCCAACTGCACGGCCTGCCGGACGAGCGCCCCCTGCGCCACGTCTGCCAGCACCGGCTCGATGAGCAGCGCAGGATACTGCTCGTGCAGCTCTCGCTCGATCTGGAACAGATTCAACTCGGAGTTATCGAGCAGCGTCAGCCGCTCCGGCCGACAGGCGGCAATCTGCCGGGCCAGTTCCGACCCGACCGACCCGCCCCCGCCCGTGACGAGCACGCGGCGGCCGGCGAAGGCCCGCCGGTCATCGGCCGTCAGCAGGCGGCGAATCGGACGTTCCAACAGGGTTTCGAGTTCTGCGGTGGTAAACGGGGTCACGGTGTCGATCCTTTCGGCGTCAGGTCGGGGCTGGGCGCGGCCGTGGCCCCGACGATGACGATGTCCACCCGCCGGTTCTTCGCACGAGCGGTCTCCGAGTCGTTGGGGACGCGGGGGTGATACGCGGAGTAGCCGGCCGCCGAGAGTCGCTCGGGCGGGACATGCCCCTGTTCGATGAGGTACTCGACGACGCGCACGGCGCGGTCGGTGGAGAGTTCCCAGTTGGACGTAAACCGAGCCGTGTGGATCGGCACATCGTCCGTGTGGCCTTCGACGCGCACCGTGTTCGGAATCCCGTCCAGGATGCTCGCGAGGTGGCTGATGGCCTGCGCGGTCTGCGGAGACAATGTGGTCCCTCCCACCGGAAAGGCCGTGGCCTGCGGCAGCGACAGCACCAGGCCTCGGCCGTCCTCCGAGAGCTCGAGTTGCCCGGATTGAATCTCTTTCGCCAGACGGCGGAGGATCTGCTCTTTCGGGTCGTTCGAGCCCGGCGTAATCAAGCCGCGATTGCCCGGCAGCACACCCTGGCCGCTCCGCGTTCTGCTGTCGCCCGCGTCAAAGGCACGCTGCAGCCCGTCCGCGACGATGGCCATCTTGTTGGCATCGACCGTGGAACTGGCGTACAGCGCGGTAAAGAACGCGAACAAGACCGTGATGAAGTCGGCATAGGACAGCAGCCAGCGGTCTTGCGGGGGATGGGGCGTGTGGGCGTGTCTCGATCGTCGTGCTCGCATACGTCAGGCCACCGCCTTTCGGTCGTCGTCGCGGGTATGAATGAAGGCGCTCAGGTGCTGTTCGAGGAGCCGCGGCGGCATGCTCTGCTGAATCGCGCTCGATCCTTCGATGATGAGGTCGCGGGCGAGCGCAGCCGAACGTGCACGTGAGCGGAGCTTCGTGGAGAGCGGGAGCAGGACCAGGTTCGCCGCGCCGACGCCGTACACCGTCGCCACAAAAGCCACAGCGATGCCCGAGCCGAGCGTGGCTGGCGCCGACAGGTTCTCCATGACGTGAATCAACCCCAGCACCGCGCCCAGGATGCCGAGCGTCGGCGTGTACCCGGCGGCCGTTTCGAGGACGTGCACGCACTCCTCGTCCGCGTCCTCGCGCGCCTGGCTGTCGAGTTCGAGCGCGTGACGGACGTCCGCCGGCGCCACGCCGTCCACCACCATGGTCAGCGCGCGCGCGAGGAAGGGATCGTCGGTCGCACCAATTTCCGATTCGAGGGCGAGGACGCTCTTGCGCCGGACGCGCATCGCGAACTCGGCGAACTGCAAGACGAGCGACCGGTGCGGCGTCGGGGGGCCGGCGAACACCGTGCTGCACGCGCGCAGGGCCCGGACCAGCGTCGCCAGCGGGAAGCTGATGAGCATCGCGGCCACCGTGCCCCCGAATACGACGACAGCCGCCGTCGGCTGGAGGAGCGTTCGCACACGTCCACCCTCGAGCACGTGGGCCGCGAGAATCACGCCCAATGCCAGGGGTGCACCAACGAGCGAGGCGCCGTCCAGTTCGAAGCGGCGGCGCTTCATCCCGTGCCCCGTTCCATCGTGCTGGACACGCCACCGCGCGCCATGTCTGCGGCCACGGCGATGAGATCCCGCAGCGCCACCGGCGCGGCATATACGCGCTCGGCACGCGCAATCAGCTGTTCGACGAACGCCAGGTCCTCACGGGTATCGACGGTGACCCGGAGCGTCGGGCATCGCACGTCGGCCGGAGGCAGCGCGACCAGCGCGCGGAACCGGCGGTCCCGTCGGATGAAGGGGCTCACGTGCTCCCGGTCACTGGGGTCGGTCGCCCACCGGCTGGCGCGCTCCAGCGTGTCAGCCGTCATGGCCTCCACCGCCGCACCATAGGCGGAGCCGTGTTCGACGACGTAGTCCGCACCCGAGCGCCGCAGCAGGTCGAGGGCGCGGCGTGGCCCGTCGAGATCCACGCAGGGGTTATCCGCCGTCGCGCGGATGACCTCCCGCAGCGCATACGTCTCGATGACCTGGACGAACCGCCCGAGGACGTCGTCGCTGGCCCCCCTCACCACCGGCACGTGCAAGTCCGCCGCGGCCCGCACCAGGCAGTCGTCCTCGGCGCCGACGGTCGTCGCCAGAATGACGGGCAGCTCCGAGCGCGCGCGGAGCCGCTGCACGCAGTGCTCGAGCACCGTGCGCCCGGCCAGCGACGCGAGGACTTTCGCGGGCAAACGCGCGGACGCCATCCGGGCCTGCAGGACAATCGCGACGCCGTCCATCACGCGACCTCCGCCACGTTCGCCGCAGGGACGAACCGCTCGAGCGTCAGGTCCGTGTCCTCCAGAAAGAGTGACGCTTCGTAGCTGGTCATCCAGAGGTGTTCGCGGAACTGGCCAATCGTCGGCAGAAGGCGCCGGCCGCTCGCCAGCTGCAAGAGCATGCGCGGAAAGTCCGCCCCCGCCGCGATCGTCAGCGGAATGCCGCCGGAGAACCGAGGATTGATCTCGAAGACGACGGGCCGGCCCTCCACGACGCGGCACTGGATGTTGACCGGCCCGACGAACGGGACCACCCGCGCGCACGCGAGGGCGAGGTCGAACAGCCGGCGGTCCTTGACCGTGCGGCCCCGGTCGATGACCCCGGCGCGAATGACGACCCGCTCGCGCGGGACGACGGACAGCACCTGCCCCGAGAAGTCGCACAGCATGTCGATCGTGTATTCCGGGCCGTCGAGGTACTCCTGCACGACCGGCTCTTCCACGTAGTCGCGGAAGAACTCGAGTTCGCGCGCGGTCCGGATAGCGAAGGCGCCGACGCCGCCACGGCCATAACGAGGCTTGACGAAGAGCGGGAAGCGCGGGGCAACCGGTAGGTCCGTCGGCAGACAGGACGTGGCGGCCGCGACGCCGCGGGCGACGAGCGCCCGGCACAGCGCCAGCTTGTCATTGCAGAGCGCGGTCGTCTCGGCCGGCGAGACCACCACGCGGATCTGGGCGGCGGCAAACAGCGGGACGGCGTTCGCGAAGCACGTGAGCTCGTCGTCGATGGTCGGGACAATCAGGCCGACACCCTCGGCGCGACTGATCGCGACGATCTCGTCGATGTAGCCCGGGTCCGACGAGAGCGGGACGCGGTACGCCCGATCGGCGACGTGAACAGCCGGTGACAGCGGGTTCACGTCCGTCACGATGACGCGCCCACCGCCCTCGCATTCGGCGAGCGCCCGGCGAAACGCCGTGACGAGACCAACGCGCCTCGATGCCGCCGTGATGAGGACACTAGGCCACCGCATCGACGACTCCTGTGGCGACGTCCGCCTCGAGAAACGGCGCACCGCCGTCGATATCGCGGACGAGGCGCGACCCGATGAGTGCCGCTTCCCGCCGCGGCGCCAGGCCTGTGGCCGGCTGCAGCGCGATCACATCTTCCGGCCGGACCACGTC
>JBEQUD010000106.1:0-2825 GCA_040349235.1 Acidobacteriota bacterium | reverse complement strand
GCCAGATCTCCCGTGCCCGCGCCTTCGCCTCTGTCCCGTGCGTGACGCCGTAGAACGGGATGAGCAGGAGGAACACCGCGTCGGTGTGTCGCGTGAGGACCACGAGGCCCGACACGACCCCGAGGCCAATCGATCGGCCCGCGCTCGGGGCGCTCCACCACAGCACCGTCAGTTCCGTCAGCGCGCAGACGAGGAAGAACGAGAACACGTGGCTGAACGTTCCGTCGTACACGCCGTAGTGGAACAGGTTGGTGCCCCAGGTGACGACGGCCAGCGTGGCCAGCACCACCGGGGCGGTGAACGACCGGGCCAACGTGCGCCGCAGGATGGCGAGGCCCGCACACAGATAGAACAGGCCGGCGAGCGCGGCGGCGTGCTGATAGAACAGCGAGAAGCCGTCCGGCGGCAGGTTGGCCCACCATGTGAGCGCGTGGCCGACGATGACGAACGGCGCCATGAGCACTGCGGTGCCGATGGGATGCGGGTTGAGGAAGCGCCGTGTCGTCGGCAGACGGCGGATGCCCGTGAAGTCCGGATAGTCGCCGCCGTACCAATCCAGCGCGAGCGCGTCGAGCGTGGTGTCGTGGTAGACGAGCACCGACGGGACGTAGACGTAATAGCTGTAACCGTCCGAGTGGACAGGTTGGTCGGCGCCGGGACGTCCGTAGAGCAGCACGTACCCGCACAGCCCCAGGCATGCGGTGGCCAGGACGAAGTGGCGAACCGCGGCTGGGCACCATCGCGCGACGGCCCCGCCTGCGTTCTCGAGAGTGGGGTGCATGCGGTGTGTGCATTCTCCCCCGGCCGGACGCTGCCTTCAACGTCGCGCGCCGGCGTCCTCCGGGGCCCCCGCCGCGCGGCGGCCGCGTGGGGGCGGCACCTGGGTGCACCGGCGGCCGAATGTCGGCTCATGTGTGAGATGGCCACTAGAATGGCAGGACACAGGATGACGGACCCCCGCACCGGGCTCTCACACGACGAAGCCGCGGCTGCCATCGCGCGCGACGGCTTCAACGAGCTTCCGTCCTCGAAGCCGCGCTCCATCCTCAGGATCGCGTGGGAGGTGGTGCGCGAGCCCATGCTCCTGCTCCTGCTCGCGTGCGGCGGCACCTACCTGCTGCTCGGCAACGTCCGGGAGGCCATCATCCTGCTGGTGTTCGTCGCGGTGGTCATCACGATCACGCTGTACCAGGAGCGGAAGACGGAACGGGCGCTCGAGGCGCTCCGCGACCTCTCGAGTCCGCGGGCGCTCGTCATCCGAGGCGGCGAGCGCCATCGCATCGCGGGGCGCGACGTCGCACGCGGCGACGTGCTCGTGCTGTCGGAAGGCGACCGTGTGCCCGCGGACGGCGTCCTGCTGGCGGCGGTCAACCTGGCGACCGACGAATCCCTGCTGACGGGTGAATCCGTGCCCGTTCGAAAGGAAGCCGCGCTGGACGACCGGGAGATGGGCCGGCCTGGCGGGGACGATCTGCCGTTCGTCTTTTCGGGGACACTCGTCGTGCGCGGCGGGGGCCTCGCGTGCGCGATGGCGACGGGCGCGCGAACCGAACTGGGCAAGATCGGGAAGTCGCTGAGCGACGTGGAAGAAGAACCATCGTTGCTGCAGCGCGATACGCGCCACATCGTGCGTGTGCTGGCGCTCGTCGGGCTCGCACTGTGCAGCCTTCTGGTGGTGGTCTACGGCTTGACGCGCGGAGACTGGCTGCGCGGCTTTCTGGCCGCGCTCACGCTCGCAATGGCCATCCTGCCAGAAGAACTGCCTGTCGTCCTCACGGTGTTCCTGGCCCTGGGGGCCTGGCGCATGTCGCGCAACCGGGTGCTGACCCGGCGCATGCCCGCCATCGAAACCCTCGGTGCTGCGACCACATTGTGCGTGGACAAGACCGGTACCCTCACGCTCAACCAGATGTCCGTCACCCGGCTCTATGCGCACGAGGAGACGTACGACTTCAGCACGCAGCCGGTGTCGGGCGTGCCAGAGGCGTTTCACGAGCTGGCCGAATTCGCCATGCTGGCCAGCCAGCCCGACGCCTTCGATCCGATGGATCGCGCGATACGGGCCCTCGGCGACGAGGCACTCCTGGGGACGGAGCATCTGCACGCCAACTGGAAGGTCGTCCGCGAGTACCCGCTGGCCAGAAGCCTCCTGGCCATCTCACAGGTCTGGGTGTCGGTCGATACGGCGCAGTTCGTGATCGCCGCGAAAGGCGCACCAGAAGCAATCGCCGAGCTGTGCCATCTGCCAGGGCCGGACGCGTCGCAGTTGAACGAACAGGTCGCGGCCATGGCCGCCCGTGGCCTCCGCGTCCTCGGGGTGGCCAAGGCGCGGTTGTCCAGCACGACCCTGCCGGATCAACAACACGATTTCGAGTTCGAGTTCCTGGGGCTCATCGCGCTGGCCGACCCCATTCGTGCGGCCGTTCCCAAGGCCATCGAAGAATGCCAGGCCGCGGGCATTCGCGTCATCATGATCACGGGCGACTACCCCGGGACGGCGATGAGCATCGCCGGCCAGATCGGGCTCGACGGCAAGGACGCGGCGATCGCGGGCCCCGAGGTCGCGGTGATGGACGATGCGACGCTGCGCGCCCGCGTCGCGCGCGCCAGTGTGTTTGCCCGCGCCGTGCCCGAGCAGAAACTGCAGCTCGTCAACGCGCTCAAGGCGAACGGCGAAGTCGTGGCGATGACGGGCGACGGCGTGAACGACGCGCCGGCGCTGAAGGCCGCACACATCGGTATCGCCATGGGCCAGCGCGGCACCGACGTCGCACGCGAGGCCGCGGATCTCGTGCTGCTCGATGACGATTTCTCGTCCATCGTCC
>JBEQUD010000092.1:0-3646 GCA_040349235.1 Acidobacteriota bacterium | reverse complement strand
CCGCCAACCGCGCACGGTAATGGTCGGCGTGGCGTGCGCGACGGGCATTCCACTCGTCCAGATACCGGAGCTTCACGTCGAGCACAGCGGCCTGCACGCTGTCGAGCCGCGAGTTGCCGCCAAGGACCGCGTGATCGTGCTTGGCGCGCTGACCGTAGTGACGCAGCTGGCGTACCTGCTCGGCGACGGGCGCGTCGTTGGTCAGGACGAGTCCGCCGTCGCCGTACGCGCCAAGATTCTTGCTCGGGTAGAAACTGAAACAGCCGGCGACGCCGAAGGTACCGCAGGCCTGGCCCAGAAAACGGGCGCCATGCGCCTGCGCGGCATCCTCGATGACGCGAAGGCCATGGCCATGCGCCACGTCCATCACCGCGGCCATGTCCGCCGCCTGCCCGTAGAGATGCACCGGTATGACGGCACGCGTCCGGGCGGTGATCGCGGCCGGGACCAGCCGCGCGTCGATGGCCAACGTGTCGGCTCGGCAGTCAACGAGGACCGGGCGCGCGCCAGCGGCCGACACCGCGAGCGCCGTCGCCGCGAACGTGTTGGCTGGAAGAATGACCTCATCACCGGGGCCGACGCCCGTGGCGACCAGGGCCAGCCGCAAGGCGTCGAATCCGCTGCCGACGCCGACGGCGTGCGCGGCGCCAAAGTATTCCGCGGCGCTCCGCTCGAACCGGGCCACCACTTCCGACAGGACAAATGCCCCGCTCTCGAGGACGTCGTCCATCGCGGCACGCACGCGTTCGCGAATCACGGCATACTGCGCGCGCAAGTCGATCAGGGGAATCGCCGCGCTCATGTACGCAGCCTGAGGCCGAGAAGCACCACGGGCCGGACGATGCTCCACCAGTCGATAATCGCCCGCATCTTGGTGTACGGCGCGCCGGGCTGGGGATAGACCTTGGTCACCGGCACTTCACGCACGGCGTAGCCGAGCCGGATCAGCCGGAGCAGAAGATACGGCTCGAGATCGTACGTGTCCAACCACGGTTGATCCAGATCGAGATCGTCGTCGTCGAGGGCGGACAGCCGCAGCGCCCGGAACCCGTTGGTCGTGTCGGTCAGACGCTGCCCCGCAGCCAGCGAGAACAGCACGGCGTGGACGTAGCGGCAGGCCACGTGCCGATAGCGTGGCATGTTGCGGTGCGCCCCGCCCGGCATGAATCGCGACCCCTGCACGAGATCCGCCGCGCCGCTGACAATCGGACCCACCAGGGCTGGAATCTCCACGGGGCGATCTTTGTCGTTGCCCGACAGGACCACACAGATGTCATAGCCCTGGGCCCGCGCCCAGGCGTACCCCGCGCGGATCGAGGCGCCTGCCCCCCGCTGCACCGGCGACGCAATCGCCCGCGCACCGTGCCTGCGAATGGCCGATGCCGTCCCGTCGGTCGATCCGTCATCCACGACCACCACGTCCACGCCCGGAACCTGATGCAGCCGGTCGATCACCCGCCCAATCGCGTGCGCTTCGTTGAAGGCGATAGGAATGGCCACGATGCGAGGGCTCGAGATCGGCGTCGGCGGCGGTACCCGCCTCATGCGCGCTCGGAGACCCCCGCCGGCGTCACCGCATAGCGGCGCCCGCAGGTGGCGCACGACGCGGCGCCGCTCTCGTCGGCCAGCGGACGGCCGCAGTGGCAGACCCATCCCTGCTGGCGAGCGGGGTTGCCAGCCACCAACGCGTACGGCGGGACGTCGCTCGTGATGAGCGCCCCCGCCCCGATGAACGCGCGGCGGCCCAGCCGGACGCCGCACACGATCGTGGCGTTCGCCCCCACCGTTACGCCCTCCTCGATCCAGGTGGGCTCGGGCTGCCACGTCTCGCCCCGCCGCGGGTGGCGGTCGTTGGTCAGCACGACACCGGGCCCCAGGAACACATGGTCGCCGACGTGCACGTGCTGCCAGATGGAGACGCCGTTCTTCACCGTGACATGGTCGCCGATGGTGACGCCGGACTCGACGAACACGTGGTCGCCGATCTTGCAGTCGGCGCCGATGACGGCCCCGGCCATCACGTGCGCAAACGCATAGATGGCCGTGCCCTCGCCGATGCGGTCGGTCTCGACGAGCGCGTGCGTGTGCACGTAGGCCGCTGCCACCTCAGGCCACACCCGCGCGCACCCAGCGGCCGGGGACATCGACAGGGGCGCCGTGGCGGCGCATCGACTCGGTGACGGCCTCGAGCGTCCGCACGACATCCCAGCCATGGACCCCGGCCGACGCCCCGGCGCACCCGGTCGTGATGGCATCGAGGAAGCCACGAGCCTGCGCGCTGAGGGGTTCGGCGCGGACGATCTCCGGCTCGGACCGTTCGCCGGCGCCGGCGAGCTGATGGAACTCGCCGTAGCTGTCGTAGTAAGGCTCGGTGCGCGCAGGCCTTCCCGATCGGGACACCGTGAGCGGGCGGGGCGCGAGGTCGTCGAAGGTCGCCATCTGCACGTCGCCGACCACCGAGATCTCGCGGACCTTGCGCGGATGGAGCCAACTCGCCGTGACGCCGACCATCACGTCACCCGGATAGGTCACGGTGATGAACGATACGTCCTCCACGCGGCCCGTGAGCAACGCCCGGCCCGAGGCGGACACCGCGACGGGTGTCTCCTCGAAGAGAAAATCGAAGATCGCGAGCTCGTGGGACGCCAGATCCCATGCGGCGTTGATGTCGTCGCGGATGGGGCCGGCGTTGGCGCGGATGGCCGAGGCGTAGCAGAGGCGCCCGAGCGCGCCGCCGGCCACGAGGTCTTTGAGGGCGAGAATCCCGGGATTGAAGAGGAAGACGTGGCCGACCATGAGGACGACGCCGGAGGCGGCCGCTTGGTCGAGCAACGCGACGCATTCCGGCGAGCTCGTCGCGAGCGGCTTCTCGCACAGGACATGCTTGCCCGCGCGAAGCGCGGCGCCGGCAATGGCCGCGTGGGTCGCGGCGGGTGTCGCCACGACCACGGCGTCCACGGAGGGATCGTCGAGGACATCCTCGTACCGATCCGTGACGCGCACGCCGGCAAACCGCGTGGCAACGTACCGCCGACGATCGGCGTTCGCGTCCACCGCCCACGAGACGCTCGCGTCCGGCAGTGCATGGAACGCCCGGACGTGGTTGGGCCCCCAGTGACCACAACCCACGACAGCGATCGAGCGCCTGTTCGCCTCGGGACCCATGGTCACGCCGTTGTATGATAGCGCACGTTTTCCGATGATGCTCGTGGCGTTTGCCGGATTCGCGCTCCTGTTCGCTGCCGGCGAACGGCTGGTGCCGCTGCGCCCACAGCGCCTCCTCCGCCGCGGGTTCGCTGCGGACGCGGCCTACGTCGTCATCCACTACCTGCTCCGCGTCCTCGTCAACGGCACGCTCGCGGTCGTCCTGGCCGGTTGGGCCCGTCGCGTCCTGCCGCCGTCGGCGGTCGGCGCGCTGGCCCGCCGCCCGGTCTGGGTGCAGGCCCTCGTCCTACTCCTGGTGCTCGATTTCCTCTTCTACGTCATGCACCGGCTCAAGCACCGGTGGCGGTGGTGGTGGCGTCTGCACGAGACCCATCACAGCTCGGTGGACCTGGACTGGCTGTCCACCGCCCGCTTCCATCCACTCGAGAAGATCCTCGACCGCGTCGTGTTCCTGCTGCCGATCCTCGTGATTGGTCCGTCC
>JBEQUD010000076.1:0-2193 GCA_040349235.1 Acidobacteriota bacterium | reverse complement strand
TCGGCGAGCTGCGAGGTAGGGTCGATGCGGGCGCCGGCATCCTTGCTGCGCCACGCGCCGACCGCGTCGAAGTTTTCGAGCGCGAAGCCGAGCGGGTCCATCACCTTGTGGCACGTCGCGCACACGGCGTTCGCGCGGTGCTGTTCCATCTGCGCGCGAACGGAAAGCACGGTGCCGTCCGCGTTCTTCTCGTTGAGGGCCGGCACGTTCGGCGGCGGCGGGGGCGGCGGCGTGCCGAGCAGGTTCTCGAGAATCCACTTGCCGCGCAGCACGGGCGACGTCTTGTTGGCGTGCGACGTGATGGTGAGGATGCTGCCCTGGCCGAGGAGGCCCCGGCGCGCCTCGTCCGTCACCGCGACGCGGCGGAACTGGCTGCCGTACACCCCGGGGATGCCGTAGTGCCGCGCAAGCCGCTCGTTGACGAACGTGTAGTCGGCCGTCAGCAGGTCCAGAACGCTGCGGTCCTCGCGGATGACGCTGCCGAACAGCAGCTCGGTTTCCTGTCGGAACGCCTGGCGCAGGTTGTCGTCGAAATCGTGGAAGAGGTCCGGATCCGGGGCAACGCCCTTGAGGTTGCGCAGGTACAGCCACTGGCCCGCGAAGTTGCTGACGAGGGCGTCCGCGCGCGGGTCGAGGAGCATGCGGCGGACTTCGCGATCCAGGACCGCGGGAACGTGCAGCCGGCCCTGCGCGGCGGCCGTCACCAGGCGGTCGTCCGGAATGCTGCTCCACAGGAAGAACGAAAGCCGCGACGCCAGCTCGAGGTCGTTCAGCGGGAAGACCGCGCCCGCGGCCAGTTCCGCCGGCTCGTGTTCGACGCGGAACACGAACTCGGGGCTCGCGAGGATGCGGCGCAGCCCTAACTCGATCCCGCGGTCGAAGCTGCCTTTCGCGCGGCCCGTGTCGTAGAACGCCATGACCGGACGCATGTCCGCATCCGACACCGGACGCCGATACGCCCGGCGCGCCAGCTTCGACAGGATGGCCGTGGCACACGGCCGCTCGTCGGCCGCACTCGCCGGACGGCAGGTGAAGATGCGCCGGCGCGTCGGCGTGTCGCCCGGGCCCGTCGGGTTGAAGGGCCCGCTGATGACGACGCTGTCGATCTGCGGCATGCCGTCCATGTCCACTGGGTCGGTCCAGGACTCCCACGGCTGGAGCAGGTTGAGCGCTTGGACGGCGCTCTTCTCGAGGAACGCGGCGGTCAGGACACGCGGGCCGGCCTTCACCTTCAGCCGCGTGACGAGACGGCCCTCGATTTGCGCGATCGCCTGCTCGGGCGCGACGATGTTGAGCCGGTACTCGTCCTCACCGCCGACCGGCGCCAGCAGCGTGCGCTGGCCGTCGAGCGTCACTTCCAACTGGTGCGTGGACTTCAGCCCGCGCAGGAAGCCGACGTTGGTCTTGAACAGCTTGACCTTGATGACGTACTCGCCGTCCACCGGGAACGTGTGCTTGACGAGGCGTCCGCCGCGCGTGCCGAGCGGCAGGCCTTCGATGTGCCCGCGCTGCGTGAGCTCGAGCGGGATGCGGTAGGTGGCCTCGAGCGGCTCCGTGACATCCCCAAGGGCGAGGGCGCTGATCTTGCCGGCTGCCGACACGTAGCTTTGCAGCAGCGCGGGGGACACCCCGAGCACGTCCGCGTTGTTGTCGAAGCCGTAGCTCGAATCGTCCGCCGGCAGGGGGGCGGCAGGGTCCACGTCGAGTTCGAGGATGTCGCGAATGGCGTTGCCGTACTCGGCGCGGTTGAGGCGATGCAGCAGCACGCGGCCCGGGTTGGGCGCGGCGAGCGCCGCCTTGTCCAGCGTGGTTTCGAGCGAGGACACGAGTGCATGCACGGTGGCGGCATCAGGCCTGGGCATGCCCTGCGGCGGCATCAGGTTGCCGCGCAGCTTGCGGACGACTTTCTCCCACGTCGCCCCGCCTTCGGGCACCTTCGCGAGATCGGCCGTATCGAGCGCCAGCCCGCCGGTCTTTCGCCGCTCGTTGTGGCAGCTGACGCAGTACTTGTCCAGCACGGGGCGGTACTGCTCGGGATGGGACTGGGTGGCCGCGGGCGTTGCCGCCGTACGCACCGGGGCCTGGGCGGTGGGCCAGACGACCGTCGCGGCCCAGAGTCCGCCGGCAACCAGAGCAATGCGACGCCTTCCGGCGGCCTGTTCCATGACGCTGGATCCCCTACCTAAATCTGGG
>JBEQUD010000502.1:0-3594 GCA_040349235.1 Acidobacteriota bacterium | reverse complement strand
GAGCGTCCGCTGACGCTTGCTCTCGGTCTTCTCCTCCTGCTGCAACCGGTTCTTCTTCTGCTCGAGCCAGGAGGAATAATTCCCTTCCCACGGAATCCCCCGGCCCCGATCGAGCTCGAGAATCCACCCGGCGACGTTGTCGAGGAAGTACCGGTCGTGGGTGACCGCGACCACCGTCCCGGGATAGTCCTTGAGAAAACGCTCGAGCCACGCGACCGATTCGGCGTCCAGATGGTTCGTGGGTTCGTCGAGCAGGAGCAAGTCCGGCGACAGCAGCAGCAACCGGCACAGCGCAATCCGGCGGCGTTCGCCGCCAGAGAGCTTCGTCACCTCCGAGTCCGGCGGCGGCAGACGGAGCGCGTCCATGGCGAGCTCGAGGCGCGAATCGAGGTCCCAGGCGTTCGCGGCCTCGATTTTGTCCTGGATGCGCGCCTGCTCGTCGAGCACCTTGTCCATTTCGTCCGGCGACAAGTCCTCGCCGAGCTTGGCGTTGATGTCGTCGTAGCTCGTGAGCAGCGCCTTGATGTCGGCTACCGCTTCCTCGACGTTGCCGAGTACCGTCTTGGTGGGGTCGAGCTTCGGCTCCTGGTGCAGGAAGCCCACGGAAATGCCCTCCGCGGGAAAGGCCTCGCCGATGAACTTGTCGTCCTCGCCGGCCATGATGCGCAGCAGCGAGCTTTTGCCGGCGCCGTTCAGGCCGAGCACGCCGATTTTGGCGCCGGGCAGAAACGACAGCCAGATGTCGTCGAGCACTCTGGCGTCGGGGGGATGCACCTTCCCGAGGCCCTTCATCGTGTAGATAAATTGGGGCATGAGAGAGCTATTCTACATTTGCCTTCCGCATTTGACACGGCATGGGAATCGAGGCCGCCAACCGGCGCATCGTCCACATCGACATGGACGCGTTCTACGCGTCGGTCGAGCAGCGCGACAACCCGTCGCTCGCCGGCAAGCCCGTGGCGGTCGGCGGCCACCCGGACCGCCGGGGCGTGGTGGCGGCGGCGAGCTACGAAGCGCGCGCCTTCGGCGTCCGATCGGCGATGTCCATGGCGAAGGCCGTCCGGCTCTGCCCGTCGCTCGTGATCGTGCCGCCCGCCTTCGCGCGTTACAAGGCGGTGTCCGCGGCGGTATTCGACATCTTCCGCGAGGTCACCCCGCTCGTCGAGCCGCTGTCGCTCGACGAGGCGTACCTGGACGTCACCGAGAACGCCTGGGGTGAACCGACGGCCACCCGCGTGGCCGCGCGGCTGAAGGCGCGGATCCACGCCGAGACGCGGCTGACGGCGTCGGCTGGCGTCGCGCCGAACAAGTTTCTGGCGAAGATCGCCTCGGGCTGGAAGAAGCCGGACGGCCTGACCGTCATCAGCCCCAGCCGCATCGAACCCTTTCTCCAGCAGCTGCCCGTGGACGCATTGTGGGGCGTGGGGCCGGTTACCGCGCGGAAGCTGCGTGCGCGCGGCATCGCGCGGCTCGTGGACGTCAGGAACGTGGACGCCGCCGACTTGCGGGACGCTGTCGGCAGCCTGGCCGACTGGCTCCGTCAGCTCGCCCACGGCGTAGACGACCGCCCGGTCACCCCGAACCGCGAGGCGAAGTCGTCGGGCACCGAGAGCACCTATCCGACGGACCTGACCGACCTCGCCACGATCCGGGACGAAGTGTCCGCCATGGCCGCGGACGCGGCCGCCTGGCTCGCTCGCAAGCAACTGCTCGCCCGCACGCTCTCCATCAAGGTGCGCTACGCGGACTTCACGACCATCACACGCAGCCATTCCGCCCCGGCGACCCGCGACCCGGTGCAGCTGGAGACGCGCGCGCTACGCCTGCTCGACAAGACCGACGCCGGCCAGCGTCCGGTTCGTTTGCTCGGGGTGAGCGTGCACGCGCTCTGCGGCGACACCGAGCAACCATCCCCCGACTGGCTGCCGTTCGATGCCGACCGCCAGATCGGGTAGTCCAGCAGACAGGCTGACGGGAGTGTCTCGGTTCACACTGGGAACGACCAGCTTGACCGATGCCCCAATGGCCAGGTGATAAGATCGATGGTGCATGCTCAAAGGCAGCCGCGACGCGGTCCTCAAACGGATCCAGGCCATCAGCATCCACGGTCAGATGTCGTGGGAGATTGTCTTCACGCACCTCGACGACCAGGGGGAGCAGTTGAACGCCGCCCGTGTGGGCCCCGAAGCCATCGTCGGCCATTCCCTGGAACCGGGCGACCAGATCCGGGTTGATTACCTGGTCGGGGTTGTCGTCAAAGTGACCCGCCTGCCCACGCCGTAGCCGTCACTTCTTCTCGACCCGCACCGTCTTCAGGACGACCCGCGTCGTCGGCGTTTCGCCGTCACGCGGCATGCCCTCGATGGCGTCAACCGCCGCCAGCCCCTCGACTACGCGACCGAAGACGGTGTACTGACCGTCGAGCGCGGGGGACGTCCCCGTGCAGATGAAGAACGAGGTCGTCGCGCTGGCCGGGTCTTCCCCGCGCGCCATCGACACGATGCCCTTCACGTGTTTCGTGTCGCTGAATTCCGGTGCGAGTGGGTGGACGAGCTTCTGTTGGCGCTCGGTCAGGGGCGCGGACCGGCTGCTGAGGGCACCCGTCTGCACGACAAAGCCCGGCACGACCCGGTGGAACGCCATGTCGTCGTACACGCCCGCGGCCGCCAGGCGCATGAACTGACGGACCGTGTTCGGCGCCTTGTCCGTGAAGAACTCGACCGCGATGGGACCTGCGCTCGTCTCGAGCGTCGCGCGGTAGGCGCCGAGTTGTTCGGGCGACTCGGCGACGAAGGGTTCGGGCGGAGTGTCCCTGATGGTCACGTGCCGGATTTCGACACGCTCGGTCGTCAGGCCTGCCGCGTCCACGGGCGTCTCGGAAATCTTCCGCAGCACCTCCATGCCGTCGGCGACCATCCCGAACACGGTGTAGCGTCCGTCGAGCGCCGGCTGATCCGCCAGGACGATGAAGAACTGCGTGCCCGCGCTGTTGGCCCGTCCCGGAATGGTGACCGCGGCCACCGACCCGCGCGTCATCTTCGGGGCGCGCGCTTCGTCCTTCACCGCGTTCAACCCGCCGGTGCCGTACAGGCTGCGCTTGCCGGGGACCTTCGACAGCGGGTCGCCCCCCTGCACGATCCCGTTCTTGAGCGCGCGGTGGAAGATCGTGCCGTCGTAGCCACCGGCCATCGCCGTCTTGACGAAGTACGCGGTCTGCGCGGGCGCGGCCTCCGGCGTCAGGTCGATGACGAAGGTGCCCGCACTCGTGTCGAAGACGGCTTGCCGCGGGGGCACCGTCTGCGCGCACACAGCCGTCGTCGCGAGCACGAGTCCGACGGCGGCGGCCAGAATGGGCTTCATGGCGCGGGTACCCCGGGCGGCGTCTCGATGATGCGCGCCGCGTGCCAGATGTAGTGGAGGCTCGAGAGAATCGTGATGGCCAGCGATCCCCAGACGAGCCAATCGACCAGGGCGGAGTGCGTGCCCAGGTAGTTGAAGAGCATCACCACCACCGCGGTGACGATGTAGGTCGCGGTCGCGAGCTTGCCGAAGATGGACGGGCGGCAGGTCCGCCGGCCCATCGCCAGCTTGACG
>JBEQUD010000498.1:0-3113 GCA_040349235.1 Acidobacteriota bacterium | reverse complement strand
CCGCCACCGCTTCGGTGGTGGGCGCCCGGCGCGGTGCGCGCGGCCTCATCGAAAGCGGCATCGGGGCGTTCTACCTGATCGCCGCGGTGATGGCGTCGGCCTCCGCGGTCATGATCAACGCGTTCCTGACCAACGATTACACCATCAAGTACGTCGTCCACTACTCGGACAGCGTCCAGCCGCTCTTCTACAAGATCCCCTCCTACTGGGGCGGGCTCGACGGCTCGATCATGTTCTGGGTGTTCCTGCTGTCGATCTTCGGATCGATTGCGGTTTTCGTGAACCGCGAGCGGCACCGCGAGCTGATTCCGTATGTCGTCGCGACCATTTCGACCGTGCAGATGTTCTTCCTGTACCTGATGGTCGTCCACAAGAATCCGTTCACGACCTACGTCACCACGGCGCCGCGCGAAGGGGAGGGCCTGAACCCGCTGCTCCAGAACTACTGGATGGCCATCCATCCGCCCTCGCTCTACACGGGCTTCGTCGGGATGACGATTCCGTTCGCGTTCTGCATCGCCGCGCTCATCACGGGGCATCTCGACGACTCGTGGCTGCGCGCGGTGCGGCGCTGGACGATGTTCGCGTGGCTGTTCTTGTCCTTCGGCCTGACGCTCGGGATGATCTGGGCGTACGAGGAGCTGGGGTGGGGCGGATACTGGGGCTGGGATCCGGTCGAGAACGCGGGGCTGCTGCCCTGGTTCACGGCGACGGCCTTCCTCCATTCCGTGATGGTCCAGGAGCGCCGCAGCATGCTGCGGGTGTGGAACGTCACGCTGGTCATCACCACGTTCTTCCTGACGATCTTCGGGACGTTCATGACGCGCTCGGGCGTGGTGCAGTCGGTCCATGCCTTCGGGCAGGACACAGTCCTCGCGTGGCTGTTCACGGGGTTCATGGTCGTCATCCTGACATTCAGCTTCGGGCTGGTCATCTACCGTCTGCCGCTCCTCAAGGCGCGCAACGAGCTCGATTCGTGGATGTCGCGCGAGGCCGCCTTCCTCGTCAACAACTGGATTCTGCTCTTCTCGGCCCTCTTCATCCTGTTCGCGACGATGTTCCCGACGCTGAGCGAAGCGGTCACCGGCAACCGGCTGACCGTGGCCGCGCCGTTCTTCAACAAGTGGATGGTGCCGATCGGGCTCGTCATGCTGCTGCTCACGGGCATCGGCCCGATGATGGCGTGGCGCAAGTCCACGATGCGCAACATGCAGTACCAACTGCAGTGGCCGGCGCTCGCCGCCGTGGTCACGGGCGCCGCGGTCAAGGCCCTGGGCATCCAACTCTGGTCGTCGGGTCTGTGCTTCGCGCTGTGCGCGTGGGTGGCGGGCACCGTCGTGCAGGAATTCTGGCGCGGCGGCATCGTCCGCAAGAAGAACACGGGCACGGATCTCGTCACCGCGATGATCGGGCTCGTCGGGCGGAACAAGCGCCGCTACGGCGGCTACATCGTCCACCTGGGCATCGTCCTCATCTTTCTCGGCTTCGGGGGCAACGGCAGCAAGAAGGACGAACAGGTTCTGCTCAAGCCCGGCGAGAAGACCACCATCGGCCGCTACACCATCCGCCAGGATGGCCTGAAGGTCTATGACGACGGCCAGAAGCAGATGACGACGGCCTATTTGACGATTTTCGTGAACGGCCAGGAGGTGGACAAGCTCTATCCCGCCAAGTGGGCGTTTCGCCGCCACGAGCAGGAGCCGACGACCGAGGTCGCCATCCGGCGGACGCTCGCGGAAGATCTCTACATCGTGCTCGGCGGCTATGACGCCGGCGTGCAATCGACGTCGCTGCAACTGGTCGTCAACCCGCTCGTGAACTGGATTTGGCTGGGGTTCGGCGTGCTGGCTATCGGCACCGGCATCGCACTGCTCCCGGAGCGGGCCTATTCGTTCGCCCTGGCCGGCCTGCCAGCCGATGCCGCGGCCGGCGGGACGTTCGTGGCCCTCTGCCTGGCGGCGGCCTGCGTGTGGGGGACGACGCTCTCTGCGCAGATGTCGGGCGGCGCCGAGACGCAGACGTCCCACTACGCGCGCACCCCGTTCGAGAAGCAGATGCAGCACGAAATCGTCTGCACGTGCGGGTGCGGACACACCAACATCGCCGAGTGCCGGAAGGACCCGTGCCAGACCTCGCACGAGATGCGCGGCGAACTGGCCGCGCTCATCGACCAGGGGAAAGGGCACGACGAAATCATCCAGGCCTTCGTGAAGAAGTACGGCAGCGAAGAGATGCTCGGCGCGCCGCTCGACCGCGGGTTCAGCCGCCTGGCCTGGATGTTCCCCTATGTGATTGGCGCGACGGGCGCGGTCGCCATCGGGGTGGCGGCCATGAGATGGACACACAAGCCGGAGGCCGAGCGCGACGCGAGTGCCCCGGCCGACGCGGCCCTCGAAGAGCGGCTCGACGATGAACTCCGGAACCTTGACTAGCGCCGGGCCGACGAAGACCGACGACGGTCTCCAACCCTGGCAGTTCTTCGTGCTCGCGGCATTGGTCTGCGCGACGGGGGCGACGTTCCTCGCGCGCGGTCAGGGTGCGACGCCCGTGGTGCTGCTGAGTGTGCTGATAGCCACCGCGGCCATCGTGGGCGTTGCCGCGCTCCGCACGCTGCGTCCGCTGCTGTCGCCCGACGAAGACCGGACCGCGATGGTGGGGTCGCGGACGCGCGCGGCGCTCGAGCGCGAGAAGGCGCTGACGCTCCGGTCGATCAAGGAGCTGGAATTCGACCGCGCCATGGGAAAGTTGTCCGACAGCGATTGGCAGGAGATGTCCGGGCGACTGCGCGCGCGCGCCGCGCGGTTGATGCGGCAGTTGGATGCCGGCGCCGGCTTCCGCGCCCAGATTGCGCGCGATGTCGCGGCGCGGACGGGGCAGCCGGCGGGCGCTACGGCCCCGCCCTCCGCGCCGCCGGTCGCCTCCGTTCGTGGCGCGTTCTGCGCGCAGTGTGGCACCGCGAGCGAGGCCGACGCACGGTTCTGTAAGAACTGCGGGCAGAAGCTGTGACGGGGCACACGCTGTGAGGGCTAAGTCTCGCCGCTCCGTCGTATGTCTGCTCGCGCTCGTTGTGTGCCTGGTGGGGATCGCCCCGGTGCAGGCGCAGTTCCAGATGC
>JBEQUD010000496.1:0-5158 GCA_040349235.1 Acidobacteriota bacterium | reverse complement strand
AGCGGCCGGAGGCAGGCAAGTGATCAAGACACGCATCTCGAGGATGGGCGCGCGCGTGGTATGCGCGCTGGCCATCGGCATCGTCGCTGGCGGGGCGCTGCCCGCGTCGGCGCAGTCCCGGACGGGGTCTCGCGACTGTGGCGATGTCCCGTCCGTCCCCGGGCTCTTCTCGGAAACGATTCGGGACCTGCGGGGGATGTCGTCGGCGTCGTCGCTGGGGATCATGGCCATCGGCGGGGCGGCCGCGCTGGCCGCGCGCCCGGTGGACGGCGATGTGGCCAGAAACTTCCTGGGCCAGACCTCCACCAACAGCGCGTTCGCGCCGGGGGCCGTCCTCGGGGGCACGCCCTTTCAGCTCGGCGTCGCCGCCACCACCTACGCGTTCGGCCGCGCGCTGCACAAGCCCTGCGCGGCCAGCCTCGGCGCGGATCTCATCCAGGCGCAGCTGATGGCCGAGGGCCTCACGATGGGGCTCAAGGAAGTGACGCGACGGTCGCGCCCCGAAGGGACCGGCTTCTCCTTCCCGTCCGGCCACACGACATCTGCATTCGCGTCGGCCACCGTGCTGCAGCGCCACTTCGGCTGGAAGGTCGGTATCCCGGCCTATGCCGCGGCAGCCTACGTCGCCGCCTCACGCGTCGAGATGAATCGTCACTACCTGAGCGACGTTGCCTTCGGCGCCGCCTTGGGCATCGTGGCCGGCCGCACGGTTACGGTGGGCCACGGCCACCGACCGCTCGTGACCCCATTCGCATCGCCCGAGACGGCCGGCGCGCAGTTCACCTGGATAGGCAGGAAATGAAATCGCGCGTGCTACGATCCTCGCGACGCGGCAGGCGGCCGCGCGGAGGATCCCACACAGGTGACGGCACGGTCGCTGGCCATCGTGCTTCTTTTGCTCTCGGTGCACGCGGTTGCCGCGCGGTCCGCGGACACCGGCACGGTGTCGGGCGCCGTGTTCGATCCGCAGGGGACGTCGGTCGCTGACGCCGTCGTCATCATCAGGGGCGAGCAGCTGCCGGCAGGCCGCCAGATGGTGACCGGGGCCAACGGCACGTACCAGTTCGAATACCTGATCCCGGGGGAGTACACGCTCGACATCGAAAAGACCGGCGTCGGCCGCATCAGCCGGTCTGCCAGCGTCGGCGTCGGACGGGGCACCCAGGTGGATGCCGTCCTCGGCCTGACGGTGCAGGAAGCGCTCACCGTGACGGGGACGCGCCCCCTGGTCGATGTCCGTTCGCCGGAGGTCGCGTTCAACTTCCAGCGCGACGCGCTCGATAACCTGCCGGTCGAGCGGACCTATCGCGGCTTGTTCCAGTTGATGCCCGGCGTGGCGGATAACCGCAGCGCGGTCGGTCCCACGGGCGGTGGCAGCCGGCAGGACAACACGTACCTGATCGATGGCGCCAACATCACGAACGTGGCGTTCGGCACGCTCAGCACCGACGTCAACCAGCTCGACATCGTGGAGGTCAACCTCAAGCGCGCCGCCGTGAACGCGGAATTCGGCCGCGCGAGCGGGATGGTCGTCAACGCCGTCAGCCGGAGCGGGTCGAACCGCCTGCTCGGCCTCGGCCGGATCGACTGGCTGCCGACCGGACTCGTCGGTGCCTACCAGCTGCCCTCACCGCTTCTCGCGGCCGGTGTCAGGCCGGGGACGTTTCGCGATCCCCTGCTCGCGACGGCCTTGGCGCCCGCCATTGGTGTCGGGGGGCCGATCCTGACGGATCGGCTGTTCTTCTACGGTTCCGCGCGGTACTCGCGGGAGACGAAGTGGGACCGCGTCAACAAGGTCGCCACCTCGCTTCCTGATGAAGTCCGCACCAGCCCCGAAGGGTACGGCAAACTCACGGCCGTCCCCACTGGCGCCGAGCAGCTGACCCTCAGCTATCGCGATCGTCCCAATCACGTGGACAACGCCGGCCTCACCGTGGACGTGGCGCCGTCGGTCGCCACCACGACCGACAACGCCAACCGTATCGCCACGCTCGAGTGGGCCCGCTTCTCGCCCACGGGACGCGCGCTGAACGTCCGGTATCTCTACACGCTCGAGGAGAACGAGGACGTCCCCGCCACGAACCTCGGCTACCTGCCCGCTTTCGACCCGCGGAACCTCGCGAGGATGGGCCAGTACGCCGATCCGGCGCAGTCGAATCTGTCGGTGGGCGCCAACCAGTACACGAGCGTCCAGAACTATCGCCGGCACGAACTGCGCGGCACGTTCAGCCGGCCGTTCGATGTCAGGCGGACCACCCACGCGTTGAAGATGGGCGCCGCGTACGAATTCGGGGCCGAGACCCTTCGCCGCGCGGCAAACGGATGGGGCGCGATCGCCGCCATCACCCAGAGCGGCGTGCCGGCACTGCGGACACGCTACTACACGCCGCAGCCGCCCCAGGTCGGCGAGGGGCGCACGACCTCGCTCTTCGCCCAGGACGACATCACGATCGGCAACCGTCTCACGGTCAACGCGGGCGTCCTGCTGAATCGTGACGCATTCGCCCAGCAGGTCGCGGGCAGCGGCGGATGCCCGGCCACGGCCAGCCTCAGGGGCGGCGCCGCGGTGTATGAGTCCGACGGGGACACGTGCACGTTCCTCCGCTTCGGGTTCGCCGACGAGATCCAGCCGCGCCTCGGCTCGAGCTACCAACTGCGCCAGGGCCGCGGCGACAAGCTGTACGGGAACTGGGGGCGCTACTACGCGATGGACCAGAAATCGACGGCCCGCAGCCTTGCGCCGAGCCGCATCTTCCAGACCCAGACGGTGTTCGACCTGAACGGCGCCGTTCTCTCCAGCGCGCCGCTGGCCTCGACCACCGGCAAGCTGATCGACCCTGCGCTTCGCCCGACCTACACCGACGAGATCGTGCTCGGCTATGCGACGCCGTTCGCGCGCCACTACAGCCTCGACGTCTTCGTGCTCTCGCGCACCATGCGCAACTTCATCGAGGACGTTCCCTCGCGTCTGAACGGCACGGCGCCCGACAGCGGTCCATTCGTCGCCGCGAACCTGCCCTGCACGGCGTTTGCCGCCTGCCGGACCGCCGATGCCGAGCGTACCTACCGGGCGTTCACGGTCGATGTGCGCCGGCGGCTCGCCGGCCGCTGGCTCGGCGACCTCAGTTACACATGGAGCCGGTTCGCGGGCAACTTCGACCTCGATTATTCCACCTTGCCCGTGTTCAACACGTCGTCGTTCATCCAGGACGGCCCAGGCACGAATGTCGAGGATCCGAATCGTTTCGGTCCCTTGTTCGAGGACCGGCCCCACGTCGTGAAGCTGTTCTCCTCGTACGCCGTGACCAGCCGCCTCACGGCCGCAGGTTATGTCCGCGTGCAAAGCGGCACGCCCTGGGCGGCGCGGGCGCGCGACTGGGAAGGCGCCGTCCTGAACTATCTCGAGCCGGCGGGCAGCCATCGGAATCCCACGTGGGCGAATCTCGACCTGATGGCGAGCTATCGGCTGCCTGTCGGTCGGGGCAACTTCTCGGTCGAGGCACGCGTGCTGAACGTCTTCAACAACCAGACGCAACTTTCGACCGACGCGCAGCAGTACCTCGACCTGCGGACGCTGCCCACCGCGCCGTATTTCGCGCCGTACGTCCAGCCCAATCCGTTCTTCGGTGCGGGCAACGCCTTCGCGCCTCCGCGCCGTCTCTATCTGGCGGCTGCGGCCAACTTCTGACGGCCGTTCCACAGACTTCCTGAAGGACCCCGATGCCCAAGCGCTACTGGTTGATGAAGTGCGAGCCCTCTGCCTACACGATTGACGACCTCGCGCGCGACGGGCGCGCGAGTTGGGAAGGCGTGCGCAACTACCAGGCGCGCAACTACATGCGCGACGACATGCAGGAGGGGGACGGCGTCCTCTTCTACGCGTCCAACGCGACGCCCTCGGGCGTGACGGGGCTCGCGGCGATCGTGCGGGCGGGCTATCCCGACCACTTCGCGTGGAAGAAAGGCCACATGTACTTCGACCCCGCGGGCTCGAAGGCGTCGCCCATCTGGTACATGGTGGACATCGGTTTCGTCGAGCGTTTCGCCGAGGTGGTGCCGCTCGAGCTGCTCAAGTCCACCAAAGGCCTCGAGCAGATGGTGGTCACGAAGAA
Source organism: Acidobacteriota bacterium (assembly GCA_040349235.1). GTDB lineage: Bacteria > Acidobacteriota > Vicinamibacteria > Vicinamibacterales > CAVVIG01 > JBEQUD01. The sequence goes on along the minus strand of JBEQUD010000496.1, from coordinate 1,046 downwards.
GGGCAGCCGGCTGTCGGTCCAGCCCGTGACGAAGGGCGAATACGACATCGTCGTCCGGCTGGGCCGGCATGCCGCAGGTGGCCGCTAACCTGTCAGCTCAACTGCAAGGACAAGACGTCCGCGAGTCCGTCCAATCGGCACCGTGTATGCACCACGGTCGCTGGAGGTTCGTGGCGATGGAAAAACTCGTGACGGGTATCGCCCTGGTATCGCTCGTGGCGTTCGGGATGGCCGCGCAGGTGAGCGCCGGGCCCGCGGCGGTCACAACCGTCGAGTCCGTGGATGTGAACCGGTACACCGGGGACTGGTTCGAGATCGCGAGGTTTCCGAACCGGTTCCAGCGGCAATGTGCCGGCGATGTGCGGGCAACGTATGGCCTGCGGCCGGACGGGCGCATCGACGTGATCAACCGATGCCGCGCCACGGATGGGCACGTGACGGAAGCGGCAGGCGTCGCGCGCATCGTGGACGCGCACACGCGGGCGAAGCTCGAGGTCCGCTTTGCGCCAGCCGTGCTGTCGTTTCTCCCCTTCGTCTGGGGCGACTACTGGATCATCGGGTTGGCCGACGATTACCAGTGGGCCGTCGTTGGGACGCCGGACCGCAGCTACTTGTGGATTCTCTCGAGAACATCCGTCATGGACGGCGCCCGCCTCGAGCAGGCGCTGGCCCGCGCGCGGGCCAACGGGTTCGACACCAATCGTCTCGTCAACACCCCGCAGAGCGCCCGCTAGAAGCCCGAGCGGTCGCCAGACGGGTGCGGGCGCGGGCCGGTCACGCGCGAAGCCGCACGTAGACGGCCCCGGCGCCGCCCTCGCGTGCGGGGGCGTCCGCGTAGGCCATGACGGCGGGGTGCCCCCTGAGGCACTCGCGCACCAGCGGCTTCAGGACCGGCGCGTTGCCCTCCGAGTGCACGCCGCGCCCGTGCACGATCGACACGCAGCGACGGCCCTCCTGCCGGCTCGTATCCACGAACTTCCGAACGCGCGACACCGCGTCCTTGGCCGCGAAGCCGTGCAGGTCGAGAGTGGCCTCAACCATGTAGT
>JBEQUD010000495.1:0-7487 GCA_040349235.1 Acidobacteriota bacterium | reverse complement strand
CGGCCGTCGCCCCCGCGACAATGGCGGCGCGGCGACGCACGGGGGACACGGCCAGCACAGCCAACCCGATCGGCGTCAGGGCGATGAGTGGCGCAAGCGGCAGCAGCCCGCGATACCGGCCGAGGAGAATTTCGCGCATCCGCCACCACCTGGGAACGGTGATGCCGAAGAATCCCTCGTGGAGCTGCTCGAACCCCTGCTCGCTCGCGTAGCCAAGATGGAACGGCGAACCGAAGGCCGCGTAGTGGTAGCCCATGAGGACGAGGGCGGCGAGGCCGCCGCCGATGACGATCCGCGCCAGTACCGGGACGAGGGGCGCCCGGTGGGCGTCTCTGGCGTTCAGCCAGGCGAGGGCCGTGATGAACCCAACGGGGACCGCCGCCGGAAACTCCGATACGACGGCCCACCCGCCAGCGAGGCCCACCGCCCACGCGAGCTGATTGCGGCGGACCAGGCCGTCCTGGTTCAGGCCCATCGCCGCGGCGAACGCGAGCATCAGGCACCCGGCGGTGAGGCCGTGCCCGATGAAGAGGGTCGCGAAACACCACGCGGGCGTCGCGACGGCGTAGGCCGTCGCCGCGAAGACCGCGGCGCCGGGCGAGTAGCCCCACTGCAGGCAGAGCCACAGCACAGAGAGCGCCGCGAGCATCGTGAAGACCCCGGATGTGGCGACGGTCGCGACGTACGACGTCCAGGCAATGCCGGGGAAGGTCTCGGGCACGACGCCCACGGCGCGGGCGACGAGCCGCGCGACGGCGACGGGGGCCAGGGCGAGCAGCGACGCACCCGGCGCCTTGTCCGAATAGTAGTGGCCGTCCCAGACGGCGATATCGTTCGTGTGCAGGCGGTAGGCATCGATCTGCAGCGTGTGACGTTCGAGGATGGCGCGGTCGAGGGCGAAGCGCGAGTTCTGGTTCCACCCGCCTGCTTGGTAAAAGTACGCGTACGACACGAAGAGGCCGATACCGACGACCCAGGCGAGCGTCCGGAAGCGTGCCGTCATTGCCGCCGACCTACGGCCGGTCCTGCCGCCAGACCTGCCGCCAGACCTGCGTACCGAGCAGACCGACCGTCAGCGCCTCGGCGATCACGGTGGCCCACGCCGATCCACGGATACCCCACGTCGGAATCAGGACGAGGTTGAGCCCGATATTCGCGGCGAGGCCAACCGCCGTGGTGACGAGCAGCCGACGGTCGAGGTTGATGGAGATCGCCGCCGCATGCAGAATCCAGGTCGCGAACACGAACAGCGACCCGCCGGCCAGGATCTGCAGCGGTCCCACAGCCGGGGCGTAGTCGATGCCGAAGAGCGTTACGACGATGGGATGGGCGAGCCACATCGCCACGCCGCCGATAGCAGCGCCGAGGCAGACGGAAATGGCAAGGCCGCGCGCGAGGAGGCTCCGATGTAACACCCGATCGTGCACGAATAAGCTGGCGAGGCGGGGCGTTAGCACCGCCGCAAGAACAGACGGCGCGTAGGTGAGACCCTCGTACACCTTGAAGGAGGCCGCATACCACCCGGTTTCCGCGTCGGAGCGCATCATGCCGAGTATAACGGTATCAATGTAGCTGTAGGTGTTCAGCGCGATCATGAAGAACCCCAGCGGCAGCGCCGCCTGCTGGAGTTCGCGCCACACGACGCGGTCGTAACGCGGACGACCGTCGCCGACGAGCGGTTTAAGTACGACGCGAGCCACGGCGATCATCGTCAATCGCGCGCCGACGAACGCCAGGGCGAGGCCGAAGAGTCCATACCCGGCCCAGAGTGCCGCGGAGCCGCAGACGAGGAGCAGCGAGCGATCGGACACGACGAGCGCGGCTTCGAGGTCGAATCGGTCGAGTCCCTGTAGCAGGCCGCGGGCGGTCAGCAGATACGAGCGCACGGCCGACGAGATGCCCATCAGGTAACACAGGCGAACCAGTCCGGCGTCGTGGCGAAGCACGGGCGCCACGACTAGGAGCAGCGCGAGTCCGATGGTCACCCAGACCAGCTTCAGCCCGAGGACGTGCGAGAACAGTCGGTCCACGGTCGTGCGGCTGCGCGCAACGGCGCGCGTTGTGACCTGGCTCAGACCGATGTCCATGATCGTTTCGATGATGGTCGTCAGTGCGAGCGCGTAGTTGAATCGCCCGTAGTCGGCGGCGGTCAGAAATCGGCCGGCGATGGTCAACAGCGTGAGCAGCAGCAGTGCGCTGCCCGCAGTGGCCGTGGCATAGCCGCCGCTGACGAGCAGGGGGAATCGCTGTCGGATGGTCCTTGTCATCACCGGGATGGGTTCATCGCCCGCCCTCGGGACGATGACGCGTCATGGCTGAACACGGTGGTTGCGCGGCGGAAGGGGCGCAGTGGTGGCGAGGGTGCCGGCGAGGGACGGCGTGGGGGCCTGACATGGTGGCGGTCGCTTTAGGCGTCCGCGCCGGTGAGAAGTCGCAGCAAGCCGGCAAATCGCGAGAACACGACGCGTTCGTCGTACACATCGATCACGGACGGTCGCGCCCGCGCGGCCAACCGCTGCCGCAGCGCTGGGTCATCGATCAACGCGCGGAGGCAGGCGGCCAGCGCCGAGGGTTTGTGAGGGAGATGGAGTATCCCGTTGTCGTTGTCGACGATGAAATCTAGCAGCCCGCCCACGGCCGACGCGACAACTGGGATGCCCGTGGCGAGGGCTTCGATGGCGGACAAGCCGAGGGCTTCGAAATGCGACGGCTGGACAACCAGGTCGGCGACCCGCAGGAGCGAGGCGACATCGGCGATCGATCCGAGAAACCGCACCGATGCCGAGAGGTTGTGCTGCTGCACGTAGGCGCGGGCGCTGGGGCCCTCGTCCCAAGCGTGGCCGCCCATGTCGGGACCCGCAACGAGGAGGATCGCCTTGTCCGTGGCAAGGAGTCGCCATGCGTCCATCAGGTCCATCGGCCCCTTTTCCCGGCTGAGACGACCAACGAAGAGGCAGACGACGACTCCTGGTGGTATGGCCAACTCGGCTCGTTTCGCGCGTCGCTCATCGACGGTTGGCGGTCGAAAGTTCCGCATGTCCACGGCGTTCGGTAGATAGTGGATGCGCTGGGCCTCGATGCCGACGCGGGACGCTTCCTGTCCGATTTCGTGCGAGATGCAGGCATACGCATCCGCGGACCGATAGACCCGCCGGAATGGCCAGGTGACGAGGCGGGCGATGGCGCCCCCGGGCGCTACGTGCCAGCGGCCGAGCAGGGCAACAGCGTTAGCCGCAGAGAGCACACCGGTTGTCTGCGCTTGCAGCACCACGGGGCGTCCGGTGATTGCCTTGGCGAGCAGTGCGGCGATGCCGATCCCGCGGTAGTCGATGCAGCAGACGACGTCGTAGGAGACCGCGTGCAAGACAAGCCATGTGAAGGCGGCGGGGACGATCCGCCACTTGCCGGCGCCAGAGCGCTGACCACCCGGCCCGATGCGCTGGACGACGAAGCCGTCCATGCCCTCGACGTCAGGGAGGTCTGAGGTGACGCGCTTGGTGACCACGCGCACGGCACATCCCTCGGCCTGTAGGTAGCGGGCGAGGCGTTCGGCCGTGCTCTCGACCCCGCCGACAATCGGCCGAAAGTACGTGGTCAGGATCACCACGCGCAGCGCGTTCACGCGAGAACCGTCCTGGTCAACAGCCACCAGTAGGCCCGCAGCCATGTCTCGTAGGCGCGTTGGCCGAGGCGGGCGACGGGACTCCCGAGGAGATCGGTTCGCACGATCAGGCGATCGCTCCGGAGTAGCGCTGCGTCGGGCACCGCGCGGCTGCGGTTTGTCATCGCGCGATCGGCACGCAAAGTGGGGAGGAGCGCGAGGAGTCCCCCGACGGCCTTCCAATACACACGGCCGTGGCCCTTCGCGTGCAGCACGAGCAGTTGTAGCGGTTCGTGTACCATCAAGCAGGGCAGAATGGAGACCAGCGTCCGCCACTGGTAGTTCTTGAGCATGAAGTGCCAGCGATTCCGGATCTGATAGTAGAACAGCCAGGTGCTGCGCGGCCGGCTGTGGTGCAGGACGAGGGCGGACGGCAATTCCAGGATCCGGTACCCCGCGAGACGGATGCGGTGGGTGAAGTCGCCGTCATCCTTGCCCATGAAGTAGCGCTCGTCGAACAGCCCGATCTCGATGGCGGCCGCGCGATCGAGCAGGAGCCCGCAGGCCGGCGCGACGCCGATGTCCGTGGGCTCGGGGCCTCGCTCCGCCAGCGGGCGATCCAGCCACGGGTTGATCGCTTCGCAGATGAAGTGCAGGCTGCCGCCCGCGTATTGGATGGTATCTGGCGCCGAGAGGTGCACGACGATGGGGCTGCCGATCTTGATGGCGGCGTCCGCGGCCATCGCCGCGCGCAGCAACTGGATGGTGTCGGGCTGGACGACGACGTCCGCATCCATCAGAAAGACGTACGGCGTCTCTGTCGATCGGATGCCGACATTGCGGCCGGGGCTCGGACCGTCGTTCCGTTCGAGTCGCCGCACGCGGACGCCAGGAAACTCGCGCGCCACCCAATCGCCCGTGCCGTCGGTGCTGGCGACGTCCACGAGCAGGATCGCCCCGCGCGGACAGCCCGCCGCGTCGAGCGATGCCAGGGCGCGTGCGAGCGGTTCGCGGTTGTTGTGCGCGACGATGGCCACGCCGACGTCGGCGGGAAACGAAGTCAGCCCCACAGGCGGCGTCCTGGAGCTGGCAGTCGGAAGATGTGGCGATTCGAGAGGCGCTTGAGCCAATACGGGTCGTCGCCCGGCCGGACGGCGTGCACCCCGCGCATCCGGTTGGCGAACGCGCTCCGGTAGCCGAGGCGCGCGAGCGCGGCGGCGGTGTCGGCGCTCGACACGCCCCAGGGCAGGCAGATGTGGTTGACCGAGCGCACGCCGAGTCGATCGTTGAGCGTCGCGCGCCCGCGGTCGAGTTCGTCCTCGATGGCCGCGCGCCGTGCGTCGTCGGTCTCGAGGGACACGGGGCCCGAGGCCGCCGTCGCGCCAACGCGGGTGAGCTCCGCCCGCCAGTCAGGACGGGCGAAGAACGCCGCGCCACCCTCGCCGGCGACGTGTGCCACCAGGCGCTCGTGCACGTCGGGCGGCACGGCCGCGCGCCGGGCGTCCGACATCCGCGAGCGCGCGGCGTACAGCGGCGCGCCAAGGGCGTCGGGGGTCAGGAATCGGAGCCCGGGGCGCGGCGCCAACTGCGGCCGGTTGAGGAGCGGGGTCGCGGCATACGCCGGCGTCACGTAGTCTTCGATCGCCGTCCCGCAGAACACCCGCGAGTGGGAGTCGGTGTGGCACTGGACGTCTACGACACCCGAGGCGCTCAAGTGGCGCAGCTCGGGCCAGGTCGCGAACGGGGGGTCGGCCGGGGTGTCTCCCGCCTCGTCGAGCGTAGGCCGGCAGGCGGGCGCGTCCGGGACCCTCGCGGGGATCGCGTATGTGATGGCCGTGAGGCCGTAGCGCGCGAGCAACGGGGCAGCCACCGTCCAGAGGCTTGCCCACGCGTCGTCGAAACACAACCCCACACGGCGGTCCCCAAAGGGACCGCGTTCGCGGCGCACGTACGCGGCAATGTCGTCCGAGGTCACGGTGCGATAGCCTCCCTCGGCGAGAAACTGCAGCTTGGGCTCCAGTTCGTCCCGCGTCACTTCGTGAAAGTGGAACACCGGGAGCACATCGCCGGGCGATGCGCCGAACAGGAAGGGTGGGTATCGGCCGGCGGCCAGGTCGAGCAATCCGCGCAGGGCGCCGCCACGCTCCGCGAAAGGCACGCGCATTGTCACAAGGATTAGGTAGCCTATTCTAATATAGGTCGGTGTCATTATCAGTCGTGGGCGCTGAATCGTCTCCTCCCTCGCGAGCAGGCGCCGTCGCCGCGACCAGCGTCCTCCTCGTCGTCGTCCTGGCCGCGGCCCTCTCGGTGGACGTCGTCCGAATCGGGTTCGGCCTCAAGGGTGACGAGGCCACATACGTGGCGATGGCCCTCAGCGCCGCCTTCGACCACGATTTGACGTACGAACGGAAGGACCTGGAGCGTTTTACCGGCCTGTACCAGTCGGGGCCCGAGGGCCTGTTCGTCAAGCGGGGCAGGAGTTGGCGCATCCGTACGCAGCGTGCGTCGCCGTTTGTCCGGATTGCCCGGCCCGCGGACCCACGGACGGACCGGCTGTACTTCGGCAAGGCGTTCGTCTATCCGGTCGTCGCGGCTCCATTCGTTCGCCTGGCGGGGCTGAACGGATTCCTGCTCCTCCACGCGCTCTTGCTGTCCGGGGTGGTGCTGTGCGGCTACCTGTTCCTGGCTGCGCGCGCGCGGCCGGTCGTCGCGCTCACCTACACGTTGGCTTTTGTCGGCGCGACGGTCGTGCCGGTGTACCTGGTGTTCCTGACATCGGACATCTTCAACTTGGCGACCGTGTTCTTCGCGTACTTCCTCTGGCTCTATAAGGAAGTCGCGCCGCGAGGTCCGGGCCGGTTTCTCCGCACGATTGCGAGCGACTGCGCGGCGGCCGCGCTCCTCGGCGTCGCGACCTTCTCGAAGCCGATCAATCTGCTGCTCATCGCCCCGCTCGTGCTGTGGTTTTGGTGGCGCCGCCGTTGGTGGGCGGGCATAGCGGTCGGCGTGGTGTTCGTGCTCGCCACGGCGGCGCTGTTTGGCGTCAACGCGATCAGTTCGGGCGAGTTCAACTACCAGGGCGGTGACCGGAAGACGTTCTACGCCCACTACCCGTTCGAGGCACCGGGCGTCGTCTGGGACGGGCTCGGCACGACCGCGGCCACTGATGACGCCGATGCCGACAACGTGCTGCAGCCGGCGGAATTCGCCAACCGTCTCGCGCTCAACCTGAAGTACTTCGTCGTGGGACGGCACGCCGGCTTCGTGCCGTATTTCTTCCCTGGCGCGGTCGCCATCGTCGCGTGGCTGCTGTCGCGCGAGCGGCACTCCCCGTGGCGGTGGTTTGTCTGCGCGGCGTTCGCCGCATCGGTGGTGGGCATTCTCGTCCTCGCCCCTTACACGTGGAACGGCGGGGGAGGGCCGCCCGGGAATCGCTATCTGCTCAGCCTGTATCCCGTCGTCTTCTTCCTCATGCCGCCGGTCGGGACGCTCGCCGTGCCGATGCTGGCATGGATCGTCGGGACGTTGTTCACCGCACACATGGTGGTCAACCCGTTCGTGGCGGCCAAGTACACGTATCTGATGTTCGAGCGCGGCGCGGCGCGGCGCCTCCCGGTCGAACTGACCATGGCCAACGACCTGCCGATGGCCCTGTCCTCGTCCCCGATCCGCGCACGGATTCCGTATCGCAACGACCCGCTGATGCTGTTGTATTTCCTGGACCAGAACGCCTCGCCGCCCGAACCCGCGGGGATGTGGGTGACCGGCGGACGGCGCGCGGATGTCATCGTGCGCACCGAGGACCCGATGGACCACCTGGCGGTCTCGGCGGAATCCCCGATTCCGACGGTGCTGACCGTGTCGGTGGGCGCGGAGACCGTCAGCG
>JBEQUD010000472.1:0-4943 GCA_040349235.1 Acidobacteriota bacterium | reverse complement strand
ATCATGCGCCCGTGCTCGAGATAGTACGCGCAACCCCAGGGCAGGTCCGTGAACTCGAGCGAGACGCTGCTGCCGGCCGTCGCCGCCTTCAACACGCTGATGCCGGCCGGAATGACCTCGAGCCCGATTCCGTCGCCCGCGATGACTGCAATTCGATGAGTGGTCATGACCGCCAAGTCTATCGTGATGTGGCGGGCGCCACGAAACGCCGCGGCCGCGTGCGGCGTCCGCCGCTCAGGCCGGGAGGGAGATGCCGGGAGGCACAGCCAGGAGGTTGTCGATGAGGCGCGTGCTACCGACCCACAGCGCCCCCGCCACGCGGACCGGTCCGCCAATCCACGTGACGGGCTGGAGGCTGGAGGGGTCCACGATCTCGAAGTACTCGAGCCGCAGCGAGGGATCGTCGGGCGGAATCTGCGAGACGGCCCAGCGCGTGACGCTTGCCGGGTCGCCGTCGCCTGCGAGGATCCGGCGGTCGGCTTGCTGGAGCGCGCGGAAGAGTGCAACCGCCGACTGGCGTTCAGCGGGCGTCAAGTGCCGGTTTCTCGAGCTGAGCGCCAGGCCGTCGGGTTCGCGCACGGTCGTGATGCCGACGACCTCGATCGGCACATTCAGGTCGGCGACGAGCCGGCGGATGATGGCTAGCTGTTGGGCGTCCTTCTCGCCGAAGTACGCGCGATCGGCGCGCACCATCCCGAACAGTTTCATGACGACGGTCGCGACGCCGCGGAAATGGCCCGGCCGGTGGGCGCCACAGAGATGGTCGGCGAGGTGGCCAACCTCCACCGTGCACTCGGGGGGCGCGGGATACATCTCCTCGACCGAGGGGGCGAAAACAATGTCCACGCCGTGGCGGTCGCACAGCGCCCGGTCGCTGTCGAGCGTGTGGGGATAGCGCCGCAGGTCGTCCTCGCGGTCGAACTGCAGCGGGTTGACGAAGATGGTCACGACGACCCGGCCGCACTCGACGCGCGCTTGTTCGATGAGGCGGGCGTGGCCCGCGTGCAAGGCGCCCATGGTCGGCACGAGGCCGATGGAGGCCCCGGTACGGCGGTGTTCAGAAATGCGGTGTCGCAGGTACCCGATCGACTCGACGAGCTCGGCGGGCATGTCACGTGGTCGGCGCGCCGACCGGCCTGGCTGGCGCCAGCGGATAGCGCCCGGTGTGGACGTCCTCGATGTAGGCCTGGGTGGCGGCGACGATCTCGTCACCGAGCCGTGCGTACTGCTTGACGAAGGGCGGCGTGAAGGCGTCGAAGAGGCCGAGCATGTCGTAGCTGACGAGCACCTGCCCGTCGCAGTCGGGGCCCGCGCCGATGCCGATCGTCGGGATGCCGACGTGGGCCGTGACCGTGCGCGCGAGTTCCGCAGGGATGGATTCGAGCACGATGGCGAATGCGCCTGCCTGCTCGAGGGCCGCGGCATCGGCAAGGATAGCGTCGCCGTCCTCGGGTCGGACACCGCGCTTGGCATAGCCGCCCATCTGGTGGACCGACTGCGGCTGCACCCCCAGGTGTCCCATGACCGGGATGCCCACATCGACGAGACGCCGCACGACGTCGATGACGGGCCGGCCGCCTTCGAGCTTCACGGCCGCCGCGCCGCCCTCCTGCAGCAGCCGTCCGGCGTTGCGCACGGCGTCGTTCGTCGTGACCTGATATGTCAGAAACGGCATGTCGGCGATGACGAGCGCACGCTGTGCCCCGCGGCTCACCGCCTGGGTGTGGTGGATCATCGCGTCCATCGTGACCGGGAGGGTGGTCTCGTGGCCCATCACCACCATGCCGAGCGAGTCGCCGACAAGCAGGGCATCGAGGCCCGCCCGGTCAAAGAGCCGCGCCATCGTGGCGTCGTAGGCCGTCAGCATCGTGATCTTTTCCGCGCGCCGCTTCATCCGCTTGAAATCCGGCACCCGGATCGGGTTGGCATCCATCTGCTCGCTCCGTTTGTTGGTCACGGCGTTGTCCCGGTCCGCGTTGTCCCGCCCTGTGATGTGCCGTCTGGCTCTATCCTTCCCGACGTAGCTCCGTCCGACGTAGCTCCGTCCGACGTCGCCCCGGCCGAGGACGTCCCGGCCGGCGCGGCTCCGCCGAGCGCCCCCGCGTGCGAGTCGAGCAGGGCCTGAATGGTCCGCACGCCAGACGCGGGGAGGCCGCGCTCGTGCGCCAGTTGCAGCAGGTGGGCGGTCACCGCCCGGTACAGCGTTCCTACCGTGGCCTCGACGTCGCCCAGTGCGTGCAGATGGGCCGCGACCGTTGCCGTATCGCCGCGCACGACCGGGCCGGTCAATGCCGCACCCGGGCCGCTGCGCAGGGCGTTGTCCAGGCTGGTCCGCGCGAGCGGCCCCAAGGCGTGCAGCGCCGTCTCTCGTGCAATACCGGCCCGTTCGAGAAGCACCGTCGCCGCGTCGATGGCCGCAATCAGGCCGCCGCTCGCCATCACGGCGCCTGCGTGGTAGTGGCCCAAGCCGCCGGCCTCGATCCGCAGCGCGCGCCCCTGCAACGAGGCGACGATATGCTCGGCCCACGCCGTCGCGGCGTCGTCGCCGAGCAGCCCGAATGCGGTTTGGGCGAGGCTCCTGACGCCTTGCTCCGCGCTCGCAAACGTCTGGAGCGGGTGCAGCATCCCGCACGCGACGCCTGCGGTGCGCAGCGGTGCCAGGGCTTCAGGGCCGCGCGCCCCGCAGGTATGGAGGGCCACGCCGGTCCTGAACCCCGATGCCGCCAGCGCGTCGGCGACGGGTGTGATCGCCTCGTCGTTGACGGCGATGAGGACCCTGGTTGCGAGCGCCGGGATCTCGGCGAGCTGGACGACGCGCACTGCGCCCGAGCCCCCGACGAAGCGGGCCGCGAGCGCCGCGCGCTCGCCGTCCCGGCCGGCCAGGGCGACGACGGGTTCGCCCGCCTCCAGCAGAAGGCGCCCGAGGGCCTGCGCCACGGGACCGGCTCCGACGATGGCGACGGCCGGGTGAGAAGGGGACATCTCGACACACTACCACCAGCACGCCGCCGCGTGAAGGTGCTCGACCCGCCGCCTCGCGGCGCAGGATAATCAGCGACGCATGAGACGTCCCGTGACTGCCGGTCTGCTGCTCGGCTGCGGCCTTCTGACCCTCGCCTTCGGAGGTGGGTGCTCCGCCCCCGCGGCGCCGCCTCCGGTAGTTGCCGACCCCTCCGCGGCGGCCTCGCCGCCGGTCGTCCCCATCGGCCAGCTACCCGACGTGGATGCCGCGGCCGTGCTCGTCCACACGAAGGTGCTCTCGTCGGACGAGTTCGAGGGGCGTCTTCCCGGGACGCGCGGCGAAGACCGCACGGTTGCCTACCTCGTGGACCAGTTCAAGAAGGCTGGCCTCAAGCCGGGCAATATCGACGGGACCTTCGTTCAGAAGGTGCCGCTCGTGGGTATCACGCCAGCGCCGGCCCCGCTGGTCCTCCGAAAGGGCCCCCGCGAGCAAACGCTCAAGTGGAAGGACGACGTCGTCGCGTGGACGACGCACGTCGCGCCGCTCGCGCGCATCGCCGATTCCGAACTCGTCTTCGTGGGCTACGGGGTCGTGGCGCCCGAATTCGACTGGGACGACTACAAGGGCCTCGACGTCACGGGCAAGACGCTCGTCATGCTGGTCAACGATCCGCCGGTGCCCGACCCGGCGAACGCATCGGAGCTCGACCCCAAGGTCTTCGGCGGAAAGGCGATGACGTACTACGGCCGCTGGACCTACAAGATGGAGATGGGGGCGAAGAAGGGGGCCGCGGGCGTCCTCGTCATCCACGAAACCGCGGAGGCCGGCTATCCATTCGAGGTGGTGCAAGACGGATTTACCGGCGAGCGGTTCGACCTCGTCACCGCGGACAAGAACATGGGCCGGGCGTCTGTCGAAGGCTGGATCTCGGTGGCACAGGGCAAGGCGCTTCTCCAGATGGCCGGACAGGATTTCGACAAGCTGAAGCGCCAGGCGGCCACGCGCAGCTTCAAGCCTGTGCCGCTCGGCGTCACGGCATCGATGACGCTCACCAACACGCTCCGGACAGTCAATTCCAGAAATGTCCTGGCCAGGCTCGAAGGCGGCGATCCGACGCGCAGGGACGAATACGTGGTCTATTCGGCGCATTGGGACCATTTCGGCAAGCGGCCCGATGGCGTGTTCCACGGCGCGTTGGACGACGCGCTCGGGTGCGCCTCGCTCGTCGAAATCGCGCGCGCGTTCACCAAGCTGCCGGGGCCGCCGGCGCGGTCGATCCTCTTTCTCGCGGTCACGGCCGAAGAGCAAGGGCTGCTCGGCTCCGAGTACTACGCGGCGAAGCCCGTCTACCCGCTGGCGAAAACGCTCGCCGCCATCAACATGGATGGGTGGAACGTCGCGGGGCGCACGAAGGACCTGACGCTTGTCGGCCTCGGCGCCTCCGATCTGGACGACTACGTGCGCCGCGCGGCGGCCGAGCAGGGGCGGACCGTTCACGGCGATGCCGAGCCGGAAAAAGGGTTCTACTACCGGTCCGACCATTTCAGTTTCGCCAAGCGCGGGGTGCCCGCGCTGTCACCGGAGGGCGGCGTGGACTATCTCGGTAAACCTGACGACTACGGTCGCCAGGTGCGCGACGAGTGAACCACCAACCGCTATCACAAGCCCGCGGATACGGTCCGGGCGGCTTGGGACCTCGCGGGCACCCGCGAGGACCTGAAGGTCTACTTCGCCGTCGGAGAGCGCGTGGCGCAGGCGGCCAAGTGGCCCGAATGGAAGCCGGGCAACGAGTTCAAGGCCATCCGCGACGCGATGCTCGCGCGATGACGCTCGAACCCATCACGAGACCCCATGACCGCTGACGAGATCGTCGCGCTCGCAAAGCAACACACGCTCTTCGAGTGGTCCGCCCAGGACGGCATCGACCCGCTGCCCATCGCGCGCGCCGAGGGCGTCTACTTCTGGACGGCCGACGGCCGCC
>JBEQUD010000462.1:0-6282 GCA_040349235.1 Acidobacteriota bacterium | reverse complement strand
CGTGATCGGATCGGGCAGATGCACCTTGCGGCGATCGATCTCGAAGCCCTTCGCGGCGAGCGCGTCCACGATGTCGGCGTTCGTCACCGACCCATACAGCGCCTCGGTCTCGCCGACCTTGCGCGCGATTTCGATATCGACCAGCGCGAGCCTCGCCGCGATCGCCTCGGCGCCCTTGCGCTCCTCGGCCTCGTGCGCCTCGAACTTGGCGCGTTCGCGCTCGATCCGCTGCTTGTTGCCTGCGGTCGGCAGCAGCGCCAGCTTGCGCGGCAGGAGATAGTTGCGCGCGTAGCCGTCGGCGACCTTGACGATCTCGCCGCGGCGTCCCAGATTGTCCACGTGCTCTCGAAGAATGACTTCCATGTTCTATCTCAATCCGTCACATACGGAATCAGCGCGATCTGGCGCGCGCGCTTGATGGCCGTCTGCAGTTTCCGCTGGTGCATGGCGCAGGTGCCAGAGATACGCCGTGGGAGGATCTTGCCGCGCTCGGGCACGAACGGGCCGAGCAGCTTGACATCCTTGTAGTTGATGTCGTCGATCTTGTCCGCGCAGAACTTGCAGACTTTCCGCCGCCGAAACAGCGTCCGCCGCTGGCCTTGTGCCTTGTCCCCGGTCTTCTTGTCGGCGTTGCGGCCGCGTCCACCGCCGCCCGAGCGTCCTTGTCCGAATGGCATTTAAACCTCCACCCCGTCGAAACGGTCATCATCTGAGTCGTCCGGTTCACCCGCCGGCCGGCCCTCGCCCGGCTGCCGCTGGGGTGGCAGCCCGCGCTTGACGCGGCGCCGCTCCGAATTGGCCTGCCGCTTGGTACGCGTGCGATCGACGACCTTCTTTTCTTCGTCCACGCGCACGACCATGTGACGAATCACCAGGTCGAGCACGCGCAGACGGCGGTCCAACTCCTTCATCAGCTCGCCGGAGCCGTTGATCACCTGAAGCACGTACACGCCCTCTTTCTGGTGCGCGATCTCGTAGGCCAGGCGGCGACGGCCCCAGTTGTCGGTCTTCTCGATGTGGCCGTTCAGGCGGGCAACGACGGCGGCCACCTGCTCGTGCAGTTCGGACACCTGCTGCTCGGTGGTGTCGGCGGGCAGGATGTAAACGAGCTCGTACTGTCTATCCGTCATTGCGGTTCCTCAGGACGCCTTGCGGCGGCCACCACATGGTGGCAGGGTCATACAGGCGCCGGGGCACGACCCCGGGCGCTATTCGATTGTCGCTGGGTCGCCTCCGTTGAACGTGTTCATCATGGCGGCGACCCCGGCCGTGACGAACATTTCCGCCGCATCCGCCGCGCGCGCGATGATGCGCTCGACCTCCGCGGCCTCTCCCGTGTCGAACCGGGCCAACACGTGGTCGGCCAGATCCCGCCGACTGTCGCCCCGTCCAACGCCGATGCGCAGCCGGGCGAAATCCTCGCCCACGTGCGCAATCGTCGATTTCAGCCCGTTGTGCCCACCGGCCGATCCGCGTGTCCGGACCCGCAGCCGGCCGAGCGGCAACTGCACCTCATCGACGACCACCAGCAGGTCGGCGACGTCGATCTTGAAGTAGCGGAGCAGGTCGCCTATCGCCTGCCCGCTGTTGTTCATGAAGGTCAGCGGCTTGGCGAGGAGCACCTCCCCGCCGGGCCCGGACTCGAGCCCCGTCCCCGCTGCACCGCTCCGGCGCCGACGGGCGACGAGTGCGTCGGCGGGCGCAGAGACGAACTCGATGGCGGCCCGCCTGGCGAGCTCGTCGGCCACGGCAAACCCGATGTTGTGCCGCGTGCCCGCGTACTTCGGTCCCGGGTTGCCCAGGCCGACGATCGCCTTCACGGCTACTTCTTCTTGTCGTCTTTCTTGTCGGCCTCCGCGTCTTCCTTCTTGCCCTTCTTGACGACCTCCGGCTCGGCCGGCGTCGCGGTCGCGGCAGCCGCCGTGGCCTCCGGCGTCGCGGCTTCCTCGGCCCGCGGCTGGATGACGTGGACCAGCATCATGTCGAGATCGCTGATCGCCTTCCAGCGGGCATCCGTCGCGACGTCGCGAACGCGCACACCCTGGTGCAGCATCAGATCGCTGACGTCGATTTCGACGTGCTCGGGGATGTCGCCCGGGAGACACTCGATGACGATCTCGCGGCGGATGAACTCGAGCAGGCCGCCCTGCACCTTGACGCCCTTCGGCTCGCCCTTGACGAGGACCGGAATCGTGACCTGCAGGGCGCGGTCCATCGCGACGCGGTAGAAGTCCGCGTGGAGGAGCGCCCGCGTGACGGGGTCCACCTGATAGTCCTTGATGAGCACGCGCGCGTCGCCGACGCCGTCCAGCTTGAGCGAGATGAGGGTGTTGGCGCCGGATTCGGAGTGCAGAATCTTGAGAAGGGCGCGCGGTTCAACGCTGATGGGCGTCGCCTCGCGGCTCGCGCCCGCCGTTGCGGCGCCGTACACGACGGCCGGAACCTTTCCGCTGCGGCGCGTGCGCCGCGCTTCGTTCTTGCCGATCGTGTGACGTGCCGTTGCTTCGAGTATCGCTTCCATCGTTCTTGTCCTCAACTCCCGAACTACTCCCGAACTACTCCCGAACCTATAATCAATCCCAAACCTCGATCGCCCGTGGCTATACGAACAGCGACGAGACCGACGTCTCCTCGTGGATGCTCTTGATGGCCTGCCCGAGCAGACGCGCGACCGAGAGCACATGAATCTTGGCGCAGGCCCGCCCTTCGGCCGACAGCGGGATCGTGTTGGTCACGATCAGCCTGTCGATGGGCGACTTCTCGATGCGCTCGATCGCCGGCCCCGACAGCACGCCGTGAACCGCGCACGCGATGATCCGCGACGCCCCGTTGGCCTTGAGGGCCCCGGCGGCTTTCGTGATCGTGCCGGCCGTATCGATGATGTCGTCCTGAATGATGCACGTGCGGCCCGACACGTCGCCGATGACGTGCATGACCTCGGCCGTACCGTCCTCGCTGCGCCGCTTGTCGATGATGGCGAGCTCGCCGCCGAGCCGTTTCGCGTACGCCCTGGCCCGCTCGGCCCCGCCCGCGTCCGGTGACACGATGGTCAGATTCGGGGAGTCGAGCGACATCAGGTGCTCGACGATGACCGGCGCGGCGAACAGGTGATCGACCGGAATGTCGAAGAAGCCCTGGATCTGCGCCTTGTGCAGGTCCATCGTCAACACGCGGTTCGTCCCCGCGGCGCTGATGACGTTGGCAACCAGCTTGGCGGAGATGGGCACCCGCGGCTTGTCCTTCCGGTCCTGCCGTGCGTATCCGTAGTACGGCACGACGGCCGTGATGCGCGCGGCCGACGAACGGCGGAACGCATCGATCATGATCATCAGCTCGACCAGGTTCTGATCGACCGACAGCTCGCCGTTGACGCAGGTCGGCTGGACGATGAACACGTCGGCGCCGCGGATGTTCTCGTCGATCTGGAACGAGACCTCCGTGTCCGGAAACCGGCGCAGCCGCGCCCGGCCGGCGGGCACGCCAAGGAACTCGGCCACCTCGCGGCTGAGCTCGGGGTGCGCGCTGCCCGCGAACACTTTCAGGTCGCCAAAGCCATTGGCAATCGATGCCGCCGAACCAGCGCTGACGCGCGAAGTCCCCCCCGCGGCGGGGGCCGGCACTGGCGCTACCGAATCACTCATCTACTACAGCCTCACAATTGGCTGGGGCGGGAGGATTCGAACCTCCGAATACGGGATCCAAAGACCCGCGCCTTACCGCTTGGCGACGCCCCATCTCGTCCCTAGCCGCCCGCACACCGCTCGACACCCCTGCGCCGGCCGCCGCCCGACGGCGCCGGACCGCTCACAGACACGCCTGACAACCGAAATCGTTCGAGCCGGCGACGGTCGGTTGCCGGCTGGTGTGACCTCAGGAAGGGCCCAGACGCCGCAGTGCAAACGGTAAGTGTATACGACCGGCTGGGATGGCGGCAAGACGCCGATACGCGGCGCGGTTCACGGTACGGCTCAGCCAGGCGCGACGCCCCTTCCCTTCGTTCCCCTCGACGTTCCCCTCGACGTTCCCCTCGACCCGTGCCTTGGCCGCGTCGGCGTGGGCGCGGGTGTCGAACAGCCCGAAGACAACCGAACCGCTGCCCGACATCCCCGCGTAGCACGCGCCTGCTTCTTGGAGGGCAACTGCGATCCGGCGGATCTCGGGGTGGTGCCGGGCGACGAACCGCTCGAGGTCGTTGCCGGTATCAGGCCCGAGCGCATGGTCTCCCCGGGGCGCCTGCGAGGAAGGCCGACCCTTCTCTGCCGCTCGGTCCCACCAGCCGAACGCGTCCCGCGTGCTCACGCCAAACGCAGGCTTGACCAGCACGACGTGGCGCACGGGGCCCTCGGCCAGGGGGAAGAGCCGGTCGCCGCGGTCCAGGCCCAGCACGGCCCCGCCCTCGAAGAAGTACGGGAGGTCGGCGCCGAGCGACAGGGCGATCGCCCGTTGCCGGTTGGTGTCCACCCCCCAAAGGGCCCCCAGGGCGCGGATGGCCGCCACCGCGTCACTGCTGCCCCCGCCCAGCCCCGCCTGCATCGGGATACGCTTGGTGAGCACGAGTCCCACGCCTTCCGGCGCGCCGCGCCGCCCGGAAGCCCGCCACAGGGCAGCAGCGGCCCGCCACACGAGATTGCTCTCTCCCGACGGGCACGCGGGATCGTCGCAGTGGAGTGCCAGGGGGCCGGGGCGGCGCCGAATCTCGAGCGTGTCGTGCAGGGCGATCGATTGGAAGATCGTCCGCAGCTCGTGATAGCCATCCGGCCGAACGCCCACGACGCGCAGGGAGATATTGACCTTGGCAAGCGCGCGGACGCGCCACGCCCGACTAGCGGCCATCGACGGCTCCCCATCCGCGCAGTTCGTCCAGCGTGATGGGCATCGCCCCGTTGGGCACGACAATGCTGAACACGTCCGCACCGAGCGAGACGCCGGTCTCGACCTGGGACAACGCGAGCGTCACGTCGAACGTGCGCCCGACGTGGTTCTCGGTGTCGATGCTCGCCAGACGGATCGCGCGCGGTGTCCCGGCACGCCGGTCGGTGTACTCGGCCTGCCAACCGACCTCGCGTGCCCCCGGCGGCTGGTGCACGGCCGCCAGCGCCCACGGCTCGCCGGCCCCGTCGCGCCGCAGGTAGAGGGTGCCGTGCGCGGCGAGGTCGAACGCGATCCACGCGTCGCCGAATTGCCGCGCGTTCGAGATGCCATCGCCGCCAGCGCCTTCGGGCCCGCAGCCGGTCAGCACCGCCGCGAGATTCCCGGCGCCGAGCGCAATGCCCGTGAGCGCGCCAAGGACGTCCTCCGCGCGCCCATGCTGTAGAACGCGCGCATCGCGCGGCAGGAGGAGCGACGCGTCATCTTCGACGGCGGCAAAGATGAAGGCGGGCGCCCCGAACGGCGCCACGGCTTCGAGACGCACGGATGCGGGTGCGGCGACGCCGACCGAGAGCCGGCCGCGCACCCGGCGCCCGGCGGCCGACCCGCGGACGGCGACCTCCGCGGTCAGCGTCCGGACCGCCGTGCAGGCCGCCGCCTGCCGGTAGGCGTCCTCGGCGACTGCCTGGCCGATCGGCACCCCGGGTCCACTCGGCACGTTCAGCCGTGGCCCACCGCAGGCCGGCGCGAGCAGCAACGCCAGGGCGGCCAGGGCCCGCCTCATTTCCGATTGATTTTTTGGCGGGCGCCGCGGATCTTCTTGTCGATGTCCGCCGAGCTGACCGAATCGCCGTCACCGGCCAGGGCGCGTCCCCAGGCGGCAATCGCCTCGTCAAAGCGGGAGAGCTTGTAGAGCAGATCCCCGTAATGATCCTGGACGACGGAGTTGGCCTTCAGCTGGTCGGCGGCGCGACGCAGGTTGTCTTCGGCCAGGTCGAGCTTCCCGGCCTTGAAATACGCCCATCCGAGACTGTCGAGGAACGAACCGTTACCGGGCTCGGCGAGGAGCGCCTTCTTCAAGTAGCCGACCGACTCGTCGAGCCGCTCGCCGCGCTCGGCCAGCATGTAGCCGAGGTAGTTGAGCGCGGCCGGATTCTCCGGGTCCTTGGCCAGCACCCGCTGGAAGGCGGACTCCGCCTCGGCGAACATCTTCTGTTTGTCCAGTACCGCGCCGAGTTCGAACGCGATCGACGTGTTGGCGGGAAAGCGGGCTTCCGCGTCCTGCAGCAGCTTGACGGCTTGCGCGCCACGCGCCGCATCCGCGTACAGCTGGGCGAGCGCCACGTAGGCGACGGGCTCGTCCGCGTGGTCCTTCAGCGCGTCCTCGAGCAGCGCCACGCCCTGATTGGCTCT
>JBEQUD010000460.1:0-3012 GCA_040349235.1 Acidobacteriota bacterium | reverse complement strand
CGACCGGCGTCGCCCACGAGCGCGAGACGGCCAAGGCGCTGGCCCAGAAGTACCGCGCCAGCAACGCCGCCACCCGCGCGTTCGCGCTCGCGTTCACGCATGCGCAGAGCGGCCTGCGGCACCTGGACATCTCGAGCGACGAGGCGCGCCTGTTCGAGCGGCTGGCGTCGCGCGTGCTGTATGCCGACGATTCGCTGCGGGCCGATCGTGCGGTGATGGTCGCCAACGAGCTGGGCCAATCAGGCCTGTGGAAGCAGGGCGTCTCGGGCGACCTCCCGATTCTGCTCGTCCGCGTCTCGGGGGAACAACAGGACGCGCTCGTGCGGCACGTGCTGCAGGCCCAGGAATATTGGCGGCTCAAGGGCCTGAGCGCGGACGTCGTCATCCTGAACGATCACCCTACGAGCTATCTGGACGAGATGCAGGCCCAACTGACCGCTATCCTCGACAACGGTCCGTGGCGGACCTGGAAACACCGTCCTGGGGGTGTGTACCTGCTGCGAGGCGACCAGATGGGCCCGGCCGATTGCACGCTGCTCGAAACCGTCGCGCGCGCCGTCCTGTGGGGCGACCGGGGCGACCTTCGCGCACAACTCGACCGGCCGCATCCGGCCGTGCGCCGTGCGTCACCCAGCTTCGATGTCCACGCGCCGCTCGCCGTCCCGCCGCGGCCCCTCGCGCGGACAGACCGGCCGGTCGCGGTGCCCGCCCTGCGCCTGGCCAGCGGGATCGGCGGCTTTGCGAACGACGGGGCCGACTATGCCATGGTGCTCGACGCGGACCACCAGACGCCGTTGCCGTGGGTCAACGTCATCGCCAACCCGGGTTTCGGGACGATCGTCACCGAGTCGGGCGGCGGCCACACGTGGTGCGGCAACAGCCGCGAGAACCGTTTGACGTCGCTGACCATCGATCCGATCGTGGATCCGACCTCGGAGGCGCTGTTCGTGCGGGACGACGACTCCGGCGATGCCTGGACCCCGACCCCGGGGCCGATGCGGCAGGGCGCCGCGAGCGGTTCGTGCGTGGTGCGGCACGACGCCGGGCGCACGCACTTCGCACGCACCACACGAGGGATTCGCCACGCGCTCGACGTGTTCGTCGATGCCCAGGCCCCGATCAAGTACAGCGTGCTCACGCTGGTCAACGAGGACACCGAACCCCGGCACCTGAGCGTGTTCGCGTACAACGACTGGGTCCTCGGGCCGCCGCGCGAGGACCAGGGCCGCCACGTCACCACGGAGCTGCATCGTGCCGGTCGTGCGGTGCTCGCCCGTAACCTGTTCAACGAGATCTGGCCGCAGTCGGTCGCGTTCGCGGCCTGCAGCGAGATGCCTCGGTCCGCCACGGGCAACCGCCGCGCCTTCATCGGGCGCAACGGCTCGCTCGCGCACCCAGCCGCCCTCCGGCATCTGAGCCTCGATCCCCAGTTCGGCGCCGGGTTCGACCCCTGCGCCGTGCTGCAGGTCGAATGCGTGCTGCAGCCGGACGAACAGCGCACGCTGGTCTTCCTCATCGGACAAGGCACCGATGTGGACCACGTCGAGCGCCTGGTGGAGGGCCACGGCAGCCCCGCGGCCGCAGCCACGGCGCTCGGGGAGGTGCAGGCCGAGTGGCGCCAGACGCTCCACGCTGTTCAGGTGAAGACCCCCGACGATTCCCTGGACATCATGTTGAACCAATGGCTGCTCTATCAGGACCTGAGCTGCCGCATCTGGACCCGGGCGGGGTACTCCCAGCCCGGCGGCGCCTATGGGTTCCGCGATCAGCTGCAAGACGTGATGGCGCTCTTCCATGCGCGCCCTGAACTGGCACGCCAACACCTGCTGCGCGCGGCCGGACGTCAATTCGTCGAGGGCGACGTCCAGCACTGGTGGCACGAACCCACGGGCCGCGGCCTGCGGTCGCGGTGCTCGGACGACCTGCTGTGGCTCCCGTATGTCGTGGCTGAATACGTGCGCACCACCGGGGACAGCCGTATCCTCGACGAGGAGATCCCGTTTCTCGAGTCGCCGCCCCTCGCACCCGAGGAACAGGAGTGCTACAGCGAGCCCCGCACATCCGCGCAGCACGGATCGCTCTTCGAGCACTGCGTCAGGGCGATCGACAAGGGCACGACCGTCGGGGCCAACGGCCTGCCGCTCTTTGGCAGCTGCGACTGGAACGACGGCATGAACCGCGTCGGGCCGCTCGGGCGCGGCGAGAGCGTGTGGCTTGGCTTCTTCCTCTACAGCGTGCTGACCGGCTTCGCACCGATCTGCGCGGCGAAGGAGGACCGCACCCGGGCCGAGCGTTACCGCAACGAGGCCAGACGGCTCGCCGCGAAGCTCGAACTTGCATGGGATGGGGAATGGTACAGGCGCGGGTACTACGACGACGGCTCGCCGCTCGGCGCATCGCAGAACGACGAGTGCCGCATTGACTCCATCGCGCAGACGTGGGCGGTGCTGTCGGGGGCCGTGCCGACGCGGTTCGCCGAACGCGCGATGGACGCGGTCCGCTCGCTCCTCATCGCGCGCGGCCCGCAGACGGTCCTGCTGCTGACCCCGCCCTTCGATCGGTCCGCGCAGGATCCGGGCTACATCAAAGGGTACCCGCCCGGGATTCGCGAGAACGGCGGCCAGTACACGCACGCCGCCGTCTGGGTGGTCATGGCGCTGGCCGCGCTCGGGAGCGGCGACGAGGCGGCCGAACTGTTCCACATGCTCAATCCGGTCAACAGGGGCCGCACGCAAGCCGGGATTGATTGCTACAAGGCCGAGCCCTACGTCCTGGCGGGCGACGTCTACGCCAGCCCCATGCACGCGGGCCGCGGCGGCTGGAGCTGGTACACGGGGTCCGCCGGCTGGATGTACCGCGCCGGCCTCGAGAGCATGCTGGGGTTCAACCGGCGGGGGCCGTGTCTGCGTGTCGCCCCCTGCATTCCCTCGTCATGGCCCGGATATCAGATCACGTGGCGCTCGTCGCCGACCACGACCTACACGATCGAGGTCGTGAACCCACACGGCCGCT
>JBEQUD010000403.1:0-4027 GCA_040349235.1 Acidobacteriota bacterium | reverse complement strand
AGCTGATCGACGAGCGCAGCGCCGAGGCCCTCGATGTTCATCGCCGTGCGGCTGGTGAAGTGCTCGAGCCCCCGGCGCAGCTTGGCGGGGC
Source organism: Acidobacteriota bacterium (assembly GCA_040349235.1). Classification (GTDB taxonomy): domain Bacteria; phylum Acidobacteriota; class Vicinamibacteria; order Vicinamibacterales; family CAVVIG01; genus JBEQUD01. Next base: position 3,936 of record JBEQUD010000403.1, on the reverse strand, counting down.
ACGACTCGTTCGGGCAGCGCCAGACGACCTCTTCTTCGTCCCGGACGAGCGCGGCGCCGCATTCCGGACAGGCCGTCGGCATGCGCCACGCCTCGGCCCGCGTTCGGCCGTCCGGATGCGGCAGCACCGCTTTGACGACCTTCGGGATGACGTCGCCGCCCTTCTCGATGAGGACGCGGTCGCCCTCGCGCAGGTCCTTCCGCGCGACGTCCTCCGCATTGTGCAGCGTCGCCATCGAGATGGTGGAGCCGGCGAGTACGACCGGCGTCAGCACGGCGTAAGGCGTGACGGCGCCCGTGCGTCCGACGTTGACCGCAATGCGCTCGAGATCGGTCGTTGCCTGTTCGGCCGGGAACTTGAAGGCCGTGGCCCAGCGCGGAAACTTCGCCGTGGTCCCCAGCTGCTGTCGCAGCAGCATGTCGTCCACCTTGATGACCACGCCGTCCGTGTCGAAGGACAGCGCGCGCCGGCCGTGCGCCCACTCCTCGCAGAAGGCGTAGACGGCGGCAATGCCCTCGCAGCGCCGCCAGTGCGGCTCGACGGGCAGACCCCAGCCCCGCATCGCGGCCAGCATGCGCTCGTGCGAAGACGGGAGCCCCTCGGTCGCAGGAGACACGAGCTGATACAGGAACGCGGACAAGCCGCGCTTCGACACGAGCGCTGGGTCGTGATTGCGCATCGTCCCGGCGGCGGCGTTCCGGGGGTTGGCGTACAGCGGCCCCCCCGCTTCCTCTTGCTCCTGGTTCATGCGCGCGAACGAGGCGCGAGGGAGATACACCTCGCCGCGGACCTCGACGCGTCCCGCCGGCCCGTCTCGCAGCACCAGGGGGATCGCGCGGATCGTCCGGACGTTCGTCGTCACATCCTCGCCGCGGGTTCCGTCGCCCCGCGTCGCCCCGCGCACCAGACGGCCGTTCTCGTAGGTCAAGGCGATGCTGAGGCCGTCAATCTTCAGCTCGGCGACGTAGGTGACCGGGGCGTCGTCGAGCCGCGCCCCCTTGCGCACGCGCTCGTCGAAGGCCGCAAGGTCCGCTTCGCTGTAAGCATTATCGAGGCTGAGCATCTGCGCCATGTGCTCGACGACGGCGAAGCCGTCGGCCGGATGGCCGGCGACCCGCTGGGTCGGCGAATCGCTCGTCACGAGTTCGGGATGGGCCGCCTCGAGCCGCTCCAGCTCGTGGAGCAGGCGATCGAACTCCGTGTCGGAAATCTCGGGGTCGTTGTGCTGGTAGTACCGCTCCTCGTGATGCCGGATGGCGTCACGCAGGTCCTGGATGTCGGCGGCGGGAGACTTGGCCACAGCAACCCGATCCCCGGCTAGTCGGGCAATCCCGGCACGCCTCAGCGGTCGCGCGACAACACGTAGTCGGGCAGCGCGAGCAGGGCTTCGCGCTCGGGGCCCGGCGGGAACACGTAGAGGGACTTCTTGGCGCGCTCCGCGTACTCGACCGCCCGGCGGTAGGCGTAGTCGATGGACGCCTGCTCTTTCAGCGCGCGCAGGAGCTCGGCCCACTGCGCATCGACGACGGTCCGCGACGCGACGATTTCGCGGACGATGCGGCTGCCGGCGCCGTCCGGCGCCTGCCGGAGCAGGTGGATGAGCGGAAGCGTCACCTTGCCCTCTCGCAGGTCGCTGCCGATCGGTTTGCCGACCGTGCCGGCATCTCCGGTGAAATCGAGGAGGTCGTCCACCAGCTGGAACGCCATGCCGAGATTGAAGCCGTACTCGCGGAGGGCCTGCTCGCGCTCGCTCGGAATCTGACCGAGCATCCCGCCGATCTGCGCGCAGCCCCCGAACAGATACGCCGTCTTCCGGCGGATGATGTCGAAGTGCTCGTCCTCGCTGATGTCCGCGTCGCCGTTCTTCGTCAGCTGGTACAGCTCGCCTTCGATCATGTGCAGCGTGACGTCGCACAGGACGCGAACCAGATCGAGCGTGTCGTGCGTCAGCGCGAGCGCCATCGACTTGATGTACAGGTAGTCGCCGAGCAGGACCGTGATGTCGTTGCCCCAGCGCGAGTGCACCGCCATCCGGCCGCGCCGCAGATCGGCGTCGTCGATGATGTCGTCGTGGACCAGCGTGGCGGTGTGGATGAACTCGACGACGGCCCCGTAGAGCGGCGCCCGGTCGCCCGTGTACCCACCAAGCCGCGCTGCCATGAGGAGCACGGCCGGGCGAATCCGCTTCCCGCCGCTCGTCTGGATATACCGGCCGATCTTCGGAATCAGGTCCACCTGCGACTGGACATGGCGGCCGAATTCCCGATCGACCTGCTCGAGGTCGGCACGGATAGGCTCGAAGAGCTGCGTGAGATCGGGCGACGATTTCTCCACGGCGGTCCAGCTAGGACTTTATCATGCGCCGCTTACGGCCGGAAGAGCGTGTGGAAGTTGGCGGTGGTCTGTCGGGCCAGCTCTATTGCATCCATCCCGTGGAGGGCCGCCAGTGCGCCCGCGATCTTCCCGACGTGCGCGGGCTCGTTGCGCGTGCCCCGGTAAGGCACCGGCGTCAGAAAAGGGCTGTCGGTCTCGATGAGCAGGCGGTCGATGGGCACCGCGCGGACCGTCTCGCGCAGATCGCCCGCCTTGGGAAACGTGATGATGCCAGCAAGGGATATGTACATCCCCAGGTCGAGCGCCGCGCGCGCCAGCGCCGGCGTGCCGGTGAAGCAATGGAGCACCCCGCGAAGCGTCCCGCCACCGTCGTCGCGCAGAACGGCCACCGTGTCGGCGTCGGCTTCCCGGGTGTGGATGACCACGGGCAGGTCGAGCGACCGCGCAACCGCCACCTGCGCCCTGAACACCGCGCGCTGCACGTCGGGGGACGACAGATTGTAGTGATAGTCGAGGCCAATCTCCCCCACGGCCCTGGCGCCCGGCGTGGCTGCGCACTCGGCGCGGACCAGCGCCCCGGCCTCGTCCGGCTTCTCGGCAAATCGGTTCGCGTGGTGTGGGTGCACGCCGATGGCGACGCGGACCTCCGGCCAGAGCCCGGCGAGGCGCGCGGCCTGCGCCGCCTCCTGCGCGTTGCCCGCCTCGAGGATGACGAGCACGCGCTCGAGCCCGGCTGCCCGCGCGCGTGCCACGACGGCCTCGAGATCCGCGCCGTAGAGTTCGTCGGCCAGGTGGCAATGGCTGTCGATCACGTCAGCGGACCTTGGTCCCTGGCGGCGGCGGCACGTCGAATGACAGCAGCATGGGCTTGCCGCCCTCGGGGCTCGCGGCAAGGACCATCCCGTTCGACTCGACACCCATCAAGGTGGCCGGCTGCAGGTTGAACACGATGACCACGGAGCGGCCGACCATCGTCTCGGGTTCGTAGGCTTCGGCAATCCCCGCGACGAGCGTCCGCTGTTCGGTGCCCACATCCACGAGCAGCTTGAGCAGCTTCTTCGATTTCGGCACGCGTTCGGCCGCCAGCACTTTCGCGACCCGCAGTTCGACCTTCATGAACTCGTCGATGCCGATGCGAGGGGATGGAGGCGCGTCGGCAGCTGGGGTCGAGGGCGCGGGACTGGATGCGGGGTCTGGTGCGGGACTCGGTGCGGTCGAATGGTCACTCACTGTCTGGGACTCCTTGCGCGGCCAGAGCGCTCCGTCCTGCACGAGCACACGCTCGACGCCGGACCGCCAGCTGCCGTCGCGATCGAGATTGAGGGGGCCGGCGCCTTCGCCGAGGCGTCGGAGAATCTCCGTGCTGGACCTGGGCATGATGGGCGACAGCAGGACCGCCGCGACCCGGATGGCCTCGGACGCGTCGAAGAGGACTTGTGACAGCTGATCGGCGGCGGCTGGGTCTTTGGCCAGCGCCCACGGCGTGGTCGCGGCGATGAACTCGTTCGTCGCGTCGAGGAGCCGGTACGCGGCCGCGGCGCCCTCGTGCAGCGCCAGACTGTCCATGGCCCGCCGGTAGTCCGCCGTGGCCTGCGCAGCGAG
>JBEQUD010000380.1:0-11838 GCA_040349235.1 Acidobacteriota bacterium | reverse complement strand
CGTCACCGTCACGGGGCGCGGGTCGATGGTGGCGGTCGTCGTGGCGGTCGTCGAGGCCAGCGCGTAGTTCGCGGCGTCCACGCCCTGGAGACCCAGCCCTGTCGCCGTCACCGTCTTGCCGACGCCCGCGGCGGGGGTGTCGAACGAGGCGCTGCCGACCACGAGCGCGACGTCATCGCCGACGATGGTGTTCGCGAGCGACGCGCTGAGGATAGTGGCTGCGGTCGTCGCGTCGTAGGTCTTGTCGGGTGCCGTCACCGTGGCGGTTACGGTCCTCGGCGTGATGTTCCCGGCTGTCGTCGGTTGTGCCAGCGTGTAGTGCCCGGCGCTCGGGCCAGTCAGCGTGAGGCCGGACACCGCCACCGGCTTCGCGTTCCCCACGTTCCGATCCGCGAACGCGCCCTCGGCGTGGCCCGCCTCCAGCATCACGGTATCGCCAGACGCGACCCCGACAAGTGTCGCGGCGGAGGTGTCGAGCGAGGCCGCCGTTGTCCCGTCGTACTCCCTCGGGTTGGCGGTAATCCCCGTCACGGTGAGCACCGTCGGGGCGACGGACACCGTGGCACTTCCGCTGCTCCGGGCGAATTGCGGGTCGGACGCATACGTCGCCGTGATCGTCCGACTCGAATTGCCAAAGACCGGCACGGTGAAGTTCGCCGTGCTGTTGCCCGAACCTGCCGAGAGGGGCACTTGCGCCAGCACGGCGTCGTGCTCCGTGAACGTCACCATCCCCGTCGGCATGCCGCCTGGCGCGCTGCCGTCCGGCGCGACCGTGGCGGTGAAGGTGACCGACTCCCCCGCGGCGGGCTGGCTGGGCAACGCGGAAAGGACGGTCGTCGTGCCGAGCGGATGAACTTTCTGAACGAACGTCACCTTCGAGGTCGTTGCTCCGACGTAGGTGGCCGTTACGAAGTGGACACCGGCCGCGAGCGCCACGCTTGGCGAGGTGGCCTGCCCATTCTGATCGAGGGCAACGGGCAGCGGATCCGGAAAGGCGGGATCGGTCGTGGCTTGCAGCGTTCGGTACGGGTAGTAGTCGTCGTGGAAGGTGACGCTGCCGGTCGCGGGGAGCCCGGTGTTCGTGGTCTTGACCGTTGCCGTAAAGGTCAGCGACTCGCCAGCCGCGACCGCACGCGCATCGGGGTCCGAGGAGACGAGCGTCGTGCTGACCCCGCCCGTCGTACCCAGCGCGAACAGCGTGCCGCCGTTCATCGTGTAGACCGTGCCGTCCGGGCCCATGACGGTCGGGACGTAGGGCTCGCCGATACCGGCGGCCAGCTCGACCGCCTGCGTCAGCGCATTCGCGCGGACGTCCCAGCGGTAGATGCGTCCGTCCTCGCTCGGAAAGAAGATGCTGCCCGTCGCCGGATTGACCGCGGCGGTATTGATGCACCACTCGCGAACCGCGTCGGGGTAGTCCGCGAAGTGCTCGGCGTCCGGGGTCGGCCCCGCCATCGTCAGAACCTCGCGCATCTCGGCCAGGCCGCCGGCCGAGTCGTGCGGGTCGATCTGCGTCGCGTTGGGGTCGAGGAGCGCGACGCGGTTGACGCCGTTGCCGTCGCTAAACGCGTAGTTGTTGTACTTCGCGAAGATCAGGTACGAGGACGTGCCCACGTACGACGGCACCATGGACCGCGGGACGATGGCTGCGGTGTAGTCCCAGCCGAATCCGCCGGGTGTCTTCGTCGTCTGGAGGTCGGCGCTGAAATGCAGGAGGAACCCGCGCGACCCATTGAAGGGATTACCGAGCACGCCGTAGTACACGTCCCCGTCCGGGCCAACGGTCGGAGAAGCGGTGCTGTCGTCGGTAATCCACGCAAGCGCGCCGCTGCGAGGGTCGCGCAGCGTGACTGTGTAATTGGGCTTGGTGGCAAGCGTGGTCGAGTCGAGGCCGACGAGCGACGACCCGGCCACCACATACAGCGTGGATTCGTCTACGCTGAGGGCCGGCGCCGCATTGTGCGGAACCGTGCCGAGGGACACGTACGTGGCGGCGCCATCTGGCGTAAGACGGACGTAGCCATCACCCGTAACACCGCCCGGCAACGGCCCAGCCGGCAGGACGCGCACGCCGAAGTAGACGTTCCCCGCGCTATCAGCCGTGATCGGCGTGTTGACGAACACCGTCGCGTCGAATGCCGGATCGTAGGCCCCGTAGAACACTTGCCGCACAGTGGGCCCGTGGGACGGCGAATCAGGATCCTCGACGTAGTACACGGTGCCGCCAGCGCCGGGGTAGTAAAGCCGGGTAACGGGGTCCCCGCCCGGGCCATCGAGGTGCGTGGCCAACGCCGGACCGAAGGTCGGGAACCACCCGTGCGGTGGAACCAGATAGTCGGACGTGATCGGGGGGTACACCGCGGTGCCATCGCCCCCCCTCAGCGCCTGCACCTGAAACCCGCCCGCGGCCGTCGTCTTGACCGGCACGAGGACGGTGTTCGCGGCAGTAATCACCGGCGCCCCGTAGTGCGCCGCCACGTTCGCGGGCGCCAGATCGACAGGGGCCGTCCAACGCACGGCGTTCAGGTCCATCGCGGATACGGGCGCGCCGCCACTTGGACCGGGCACGCCGTATAGGCCGGTGTGCTGGGGGTTGCCCGCAAACGTCGGGACGGGACTGGGCGCGGCCTGGCCGGCGCTTTGCGCAACGAGCCGACTCGTTACGGCGCCTTTGGCCAGCCAGACCAGAGGGGCGAGCAGTGCCAGGGAAACGGCAAGGCGGACAGAGACCGAGCGCGCAGTGGTGCGTGGCATTAGGGATCGGAGTGTGTGGAAGAATTCCTATCCAGATCTGTGCAATTAGGGAGCCAAGCTGGGGAGCCAAGCTTCCTCACTTTTCGGCAGGCCTTATGCCGAGCGGTATATTGCATTCTTGCGTGGGATTTAGGCGAGCACGAGCGACACGGCTGTTTGTAAATAGTACGTAACAGACAGTTACGTCATTACGGTAGAGGTCGTCGAATGTTGGGCAAGTCCGGCAGAAAACTGAAATTAGTCTGCCCAGCGCAGCCCAAGTGCCGCGTCGCCAGTCAGCGCTTGGTGTCGGTCGCGAGGCGAATCGGATTGGTATAGAAGAGCAGATTTCCATCAGCCGCGGCGCGGCGGCCGCGGGCGCGCAACACGATGCCGCCTGAAGGGACCGTCACGGGCACGCTGAACGCGTCCGTCTCGCCCGGCGGCCCGCTGAAGAGCACGCGCGCGCCCTCACTGGACACACCGACGAGCTCGACCGCATCGATGTGGTTTTCCCGGTCGAGAAAGTCGCGCGGAGGCACGGCGAGGTGCAGCGTCACGGTGGCGACCGTCCCCGCGCGCACCTGGTACGCCTCCCCCGCCCCAATCGCCCGAACCAGATTCGGCACGCGGGCTTCGAGCGTGGCTTCCGTCACGATGTGTCCGTGCTCGGCGAAGAAGCTGCCCGCCTTCAGCGCGCGCAGGACGCCGTCGCCGGTCCGGTCCGGCGCGTAGATCCAGGTGGCGGCGAACTCGCACGGCCAGAATTCCCCGGAGGGGCCGTGGAAGTCCGAGTCGGCAATCGCGCCCCACACGTCGAGTCCGTGCTGCAGCCACCCGTCCCATGTGCCACCGACTTCCGCGACGATCGGATCCCAGCGATCGATCGGCACGACGCTGCTTTCGTAGGAGCCGAGCGGCGCGCTGCGCTGATGGCCCGGCGCGCCTTCGACGCCGATGACGACCGGCGACACGCCCTTCCAGTGTTCGAGCATCAGCGTCGGCGTGCTCGTCGATTTGGGCTTGCGGCTGGGATGATTGAGGATCACGATGGGCGACACCGCCGTGCGATCGGTGGGAGTCAACCAGCGCAAGGCTTCGTCGCCGAGCTCGGGATTTTCGCCCTTCTTGTCCCAGTCGTCGAACCGGGTCTTGAACGTGGAGAACTGTTCGAGCGTCTCCATCGCCGGCGGAAACAGCACACCCGCGTGCTCGAGCCCCTTGCCGGGCGGAATGTTCCACTCGAGCCCGGCGAGCACGACAACGCTGGGGGTCTGGACGCGCGCCGTGCGAATCGCCTCCATGTACTCGGGCGTGGCGGCCTTCAGCTCGTTGTCCGCGTGATCGGTCACCGCCACGACGTCGCATCCGTGCTCGGCGGCCGCGCGCACAAGGCCATCCACCGTCTGGCCCCCGTCAGAAAAACGCGTGTGAGTATGGAGATCAGCCTTGAGCCACACGCCGCGGCCGGCCCAGGCAACCTGCCGGATCGGGCGAGGAGACTGTGGCGCAGCCGGGCGCGACGATGGCGGCGCTTGCGCCTTCGGGGACGCGCCGACCGACAGCACGAGGACTAACATGGCAGCCGCGCGCGACGCATTTCTATTTGGGACAAGCACTGGGATCCTCGGCAGCAACTAGGGCGAGGGACGGAACAGCCGGCGCAGCAGCATCGTCCATGGCCGCACCACCGCCTCGGCGATGACGCGTCCGGACATCTTCGATTCGCCGAGGCGCCGCTCGGTGTAGCAAATCGGCACCTCGACGACCTTTACCGGGCCAAGGTCGAACAGCAGCTCCGGGAGAAACGCATACCCGGTTGTCTTGATCGCATCGAGCTGCACGCGCGTGAAGACACGCGTGCGGTAGCCACGAAACCCGCTCGTGCAATCCACGCACGCGAGGCCACTCAGCCGCCGTACGTAGGCGTTGGCCCCGAGGCTGAGGAGCAGCCGCCGCACTTCCCAGTTGAGTACGCGGACGCCACCCACGTAGCGCGACCCGATGGAGACGTCGCCCGTATCCAGCGCGGCGAGCAGCAGCGGGAGGTCCGCCGGGTTGTGCGAGAAGTCCGCGTCCAGCGTCAGGATGGCCTCGTAGCCGTTGGCGATGCCGTGTCGGAGCCCGGCGACCATGGCCGACCCGTACCCCCGCTCCGTCGTGCGGCAGATGACGGACACGCGCGGATCGGTTTCGCCAAGCGTGCGCACGATCTGGGCGGTGCCGTCGGGCGAGTTGTCGTCCACGACGAGGACGGACGATTCGGGGACGGCCGCGAGAATCGCCGGCACCAGACGCGCGATGTTGTCGGCCTCGTTGTAGGTAACGACCAGCGTCAGCGTTTTCATCGTTCGCCCACGTCTCAGTTCCCGTCCCCGAGTACGTTCACCCCGATCAGTCGAAAATACCGGGCGGCTTGCAGCATGTGGCGATCGTTGGTGTACACCTCCCGAAAACCGCGATCGGCGGCGCAGGCCAGATGCAACGCGTCCCCAGCGCGAACGAAGGCGGTATTCGGCAAGTCGAGTATCGCGGTCCGGGCCTTTTCAAGCAGCGCGGCGGTGACGCCGAACCATTGCCACACGCCGCTGCCCTCGTCCTGCTCGAACTCCTTCAGGATCGCCGACAGCTCCCGGCGTGTCACATGGCGCTCTCTGGCGTGGCGTTTGAGAATGGAGACAAACTCCAGGCGCGCCAGTTCGCACGAGGCCAGCCCATCGGCGGCGTAGGCGACTTCGCGCACACGCTCTGCACCGGGCTCGTTCAGATAGCACTTCGCGATATACGCGGCGTCGAAGTAGATCACCGGTCCTCGCGCAGCTCTGCCTGATACACGGCCGAGTCAACTGGAACCGTCGATCGCTTGCGGATAGCCGCTTCGCGATTGGGAAGAGGCCGGCCGTTGGTGGACATGTCGAACGGCTGCAGGGCCGCGATGCGGCGGCCGCGGTCCGTCACCACGAGCGGCCCTCGACTTGCGGCGTGACGAACCCACCTGCCGGTCTCGAGATGCAATTCACGGATGGAGATCGTCTTCATGTGCACATTGTGACACATACAGCAGTGGCACGTAGGGCGTAACGCATAGCTCCGAAGGCTACGCCGGGACGCCCGCGCCCGCGCCCGGCCGCCGCTGGCCGAGCCAGCGCTCGAGCACCCACGCCGCCCATAGTGTATATCCGGCGTCGCGGTGGCCCGCCTGATGGCCGGCGAAGCGGCGTTCGAGTTCTGCGACATCGACGTGGCTGGCGATGGCCGCAGACGGCCGCAGAACTTCCTCGCGGAAGCGCGAGGCGTGCGGGCCCGCGATCCATTCGCCGATGGGCGCCGTAAATCCCCGCTTGGGAAGCTGCCAGAGCTTGCCCGGCAGACGACGCCGCGCCAGCGTGCGCAGCAGCACCTTGCCCTGCCGGCCTTCCTGCTTGCGCGCCGCCGGAATGCGGAACGCCAGCTCGACGACGCGGCGGTCGAGCAGCGGGCAGCGCACCTCGAGGCTGTGCGCCATGCTCATGCGGTCCACCTTCACCAGCGGATCGTTGGGCATGTACACCTTCAGGTCCGCGTACTCGGCCTTCTGCAGCAGGCTGCTCGACGGACAGCGTCGGTAGGGCTCCGTCACCGCGTCGTACACCGGGCTCGTTCGCGGATCGCGATCGGGCGCAAGGCCCATCAGCGTCCGCGTGTCCGCGGGTTTGAGGAACGCGAGGTCCGCGTAGTAGGCCGCGGCCGGATCGCGTCCGAGGTTTTCGGCGAGCGTGCCGATGCGCAGGGGTTTGGGCAGGCCCGGCCAACGCGGCCACCGCGCGCCGATCCAACCCGCCATCGGCGCCGCCACACGCGGCATCCAGCGGCGTGCCTCCGCCTCGATCGCGTGGGGCACGTAGCGGAAATCGTAGCCGGCCCAGCTTTCGTCGCCGCCGTCGCCGGTCAACGCGACGGTCACGTGGCGCCGCGCCGCGCGCGAGACGTACCACGTCGGGATGGCGGACGAATCCGCGAGCGGTTCGCCGAGGCCGGCCATCACCGGTCCGATGGCCTCCTCGAGATGGGGCTCGATCACCTCGGGATAGTGGCGGCTATGGAAGTGCGCCGCGGTGACGCCCGCCGCTTCGAGCTCGTTGTGCGCGCTCTCGCCAAAACCGACCGTCGCCGTTACGAGGCGGTCGCCGAGTGCTTCAGCCATGTAGGACACGACAAGGCCCGAGTCGATGCCGCCGCTCAGGAACGCACCGAGCGGGACTTCGCTCTCCAGGCGCTCGTGCACGGCGGTGCGCAGCGTGCGGTCGATGTCGGCGAGCAGTTCTTCCGTCGGGCGATCGTCGGTGTCGAACTCGCGGACGTCCCAGTACTCGTGCAGCTCGATGCGCCCGTTGGCGACGCGCATCCAGTGGCCCGGCATCAGCTTGTGGACGCCGCGGTAGATAGTGGCCGGCGCGAGGAAATACCCGAGGGAGAGATAGCCTTCGAGCGCGGTCAGATCGACCTCGCCCTTCCATGCGGGGCTGTGCGCAAGGGCCGGCAGTTCGCTGGCGAAGTGCAGGGCGCCGTCGAGGACGGTGTAGAAGAACGGCTTCTTGCCCAGGCGGTCGCGCGCGGCGAACAGTTCCTGCCGGCGGCCATCGTAGATGGCGAACGCGAACATGCCCTCGAGGCGATCGACGCACGCGGGACCGAACTCTTCGTAGGCGTGCAGAATCGTCTCGGTATCGCTCGACGTGCGGAACTGGTGGCCTTTGCTCTCGAGCAACGGGCGCAGCGACCGGTGGTTGTAGATTTCGCCGTTGAAGACGACCCAGCACGACCCGTCTTCGTTGGCCATCGGCTGATGGCCGCCGGCACGGTCGATGATGGCGAGCCGCCGGTGTCCGAAGACCGCGCGGGGGCTGTCGAAGAACCCGTCGCCGTCGGGCCCGCGGTGCACCATGGCGCCGTTCATCGCACGGACCGTCGCGCCTGCGTCCGGACCGAGCGCGCCCTCGAGGGCGAACATGCCGCTGATGCCGCACATGTCAGTCGGGATGTCGGTCGGCGCGGTCCAGGTCCAACTCTTCTAGGAGCTTCGCCAACGGCAGAACGGGGTGCCTCGGCAGATCTTGCGATCGACCAGGGAGCAACGGCGGAACCAGCAAGCCGCGCCGGACAAGTTCGGCGAGCTGGGGGTTTGTATGCATCAGGTCCAATGGTAGTGCCGGGGCGCTACCGCAGTCGAACGATCAGACCATCAACGGTCGCTCGTAGTGCGGGCAACTCGCGCTCAACGACTGTCCAGACGAGACCAAGGTCAACTCCGAAGTACTCGAGGTAGGCGCGCTGGTCCCTCACAGCGGTCGTGCATCGGCCAGGATGCTTCCGCGCAATCGAGGATGAACGCTCTTGGCAGAGAGCACATCCACGCGGCGGCCGAGGAGGTCCTCCAGGTCTTGGCCGAGCCCCACGAGGTCAAGCACGGATCGGCCTGCTTCCATATCGACAAGAAGATCTAAGTCGCTGTGCGGCCCCGCTTCCCCGCGAGCTTCGGACCCGAAGACCCGGACATTTCTGGCGCCGTGGTCTTTGGCAATACGCAAGATGTCGTCGCGGCGGAGTTCAATGTCGGTCATGGCTGGGCAGCTCTCAAACAGATTAACCTACGGAGAGGCGGAGGACCAGCGGCGCCGGCCTCGCGTGGTGCATTGGCAGCCCACCTCGATGCGCTCCACGCACTCGGCTACGAGCCACCGATTCTCAAGGTGGACGTGACGGTGCTGCGTCGGGACGTGTACGCAACGCGTCGCCCTTCGCTGCAGTTCGTCGGCGTCGGGGCACTCCTCGGCCGTGGCACCAGCCACGCAAAGGCCAGCGCATCGCGCAAGAACGGTCGCAAGGGTGGCAGGCCGGCCGCGAGTGGAGGCCGGTAACCGGCTGGGATCGACATGACAAGTGTTACCTCCGGTGGTAACATTATTGCTCGGTGGGCAAACACCGGCGAGGCGGCTACGTGTTCATTGCGTGGAAAGGCGATCATCCACCGCGCCACGTCCACGTCTACCGCGAGGGGAAGTTCGTTGTGAAGTGGGACTTGGACAACAGGACCCCGATGAAAGGCAGCGCATCGCGGAGGCTCTTGGCGTTGATCGCTGAGCTCGAAATGGAGGGCGTGCTGTGAAGATTCGCACTGTCAACCACAACAGTCGGAAGAAGGCGTTTGAACTGCGCACCTCTACCAGGATGTTCGTCTTTCCGTTTTCTCAGGCGGATCCGACGCCGACGGCCGAGAATCCTGTAAGCGAGGTGTTCGTCGATGACGAGGCGGGTAGGGAGGCGTTTACCTACGTCCTCAAGTCTGGTCTCAGCGGCACAGTGCACATGGAACAGGTGCTCGAGTACAACCAGGATCCGAGCTACCGAAGGAACCTCCTTCTGTATCGCCTTACCATCGAGGCACAGAAGGGACTCGCCGCCAGCCCGCTGTCGAAACGCGAAATCATCCGTCGGCTGGGAACATCGGCGGCGCAGTTGTACCGCCTTCTGGATCAGACAAATTACCGAAAGTCCGTCGATCAGGTATTGGCTCTCCTTCAGGTGTTGAACTGCGAGATCGACCTGGTCGTTCGCACGAAAACCGCATAGCAACGCAGCCCCTGCCATAAGTAGCGGCACTGGCTCCGGAGAGTGATGTCAGTCAGCCCACCGCACGGTAGTACGCGTCGCGGTACTCCCCCACCATCCGCTCGATCGTAAATCGCGCTTCAACCCGCTGCCGCCCGGCTCGGCCTAGCGCCAACCGAGCCTCCGGCTGCGAGGCCAGCTCCTCGAACGCCCTCCCGAGCGCAGCGGGGTCGCGCGCCGGGACCAGGCGCCCGCACGTCTCGTCGAGAATCTCCGGCGTGCCACCGACGCGCGTGGCGACCACGGGAAGGCCGGCCGCCATGGCCTCGAGAATCGTCAGCGAGATGCCCTCGCTGATGGAACTGTTGGCGTAGGCGTCGCAACCCGCCAGCACATCCCGCGCGTCGTCTCGGTGCCCGAGAAACCGTACCCGTGCGCCGGCGCCAAGCTCGCCCGCGACGCGCTCGAGATGCGCGCGCTCGGGGCCGTCGCCAATCACCAGAAGCATCACCGCGAGCTGACCGCCCGCGGTAACCGTCGCCCGGACAAGCGTCTCCAAGTCCTTCACCGGGTCCAGGCGCGCGACGGTGCCGATGACGAACGTGCCGTCCGGGACGCCGAGCGCGGCGCGAACGCGGGCGCGCTGGTCGGCACCCGGCAATGGCCCGACGGCAATGCCGTTGTAGAGGACCGCGACGCGAGCCTCGGGAAACCCTTCGGCGACCACATGGGCCTTCAGATCAGCGGAGACCGTGAAGACGCGGTCGGGGATGCGCGAGAGAACGGCGTTCGCCAGCCGGCGTTTGGCCGAGGGCGGGGCATCGGAGAGGCGCCCGTGCTCGGTGAACACAATCTTGAGCCGTGGCTGCCAGAGCCGCGCCAGGGCGCTGTAGACGAACGGCGAGTAATGGTGGCAGTGGATGACGTCCGCGCGATGCCGGCGCGCGGCTTCGGCCACCCCGCGGCCCAGCAGCGGCGCGAACCCCGCCCCGCGGCCGAGCGCGGTGACGTCCACGCCCTCGCCCCTGAGAGCGTCGCCCCAGCTGCCTGCTTCGTCGAGGCAGCAGACGGCCGTCGGTAGTTCCGACGTGAGCCGCTTGACCAGGTCGAGGACGAGGCGCTCGGTCCCGCCGGGGTTGAGGCTCAAGACGACCTGGAGAATGCGCAGGGAGCCTCGGGATTCGGGCGTACTCATCAGCGAGGCCCCAGTGTTTCACAGCCTCTCGGCGACGCAAAGGCTTCGCGCGCGGGATGTCGGGAAGTTGACACGCGTTCTGGGGCGAAAGCCGTTATGTTTGGTCGTAAGACCGAATCGTCGTAATTGCGCACGGTGACACTTGTTACAGTCTCGACGTACGGCGTTCTAGCATTACAAAACCGTGAACGGTGCACCGTGAACGTATGTAATTCGTTGTGGCGGCCAGCGCGACCACTGCTTGGCCCCTCCACACCGCGGCTGGATTGCGCGTGCGGTGCTCACCATAAGCTCTTCCATCTCATATAGTTGCGCTCGATGTCCGAAGTCGGACGACGCCAATTTCGTCCGCCGCGCGTACCGGCACGGCCCTTGGAGAAGGAGGGTGCAGGAATTACTCGTCGCAGTTCACGTTTGACGTTGCCGTCCCCCACCGGCAGGTTGAACGCGACCTACCAAAGAACACGTATTTGCGAGATTGGCGGACGGCATGCTGAAGCTGCTCGAACGAAACATCAGGGTCATCGGACAACGGCTTGTCCTGGTGGCGCCTGCTAGCACGGCGCCTCCAAACACCTTCGTCAACATCGCCGTGGACACTGCGCGGCACGACCAACTCGTACGAAGAATGCAGGCCTTTCGCGGGGCAATCTATCTGCAGGAAGGCAACGTCAAGCGGCATCAGCTGACCGTTGACGGCCGGCATCAAACCCCGGAAGACGACAAGAGCTGGCACCTGTTGATGGTGGATCCGGGCGGCCAGATCAGCTCCTGTGCCTGGTACCGCAATCATGACGACCCGAAATCCATCGACGACTTACGGATTCGGACTTGCCCGCTGATGGGCCTGGACGAGTGGCGCGGCAAGTTGGCGGGCGCGGTGGAATCGGAAATCACCCGCGCGCGTGAGGCGGGCCTTCGATACGCGGAACTGGGCGGCTGGGCGATCCTGGGCGAGCGGCGCGGGACCCCCGAGGAACTGATGATGGCGCTTGCCACCTACAGCCTGTCGAGGGTTCTGGGAGGTGCACTCGGCATCACGACGGCCAACGTGGCGCACTCGTGCTCGTCGATTCTTCGCCGGTTCGGCGGTTCGCACCTCGAGTTCGAGGGGACGGCCATCCCCCCATATTTCGACCCACAGTACAACACCAACATCGAGCTGTTGCGATTCGACTCCCGATCCCCGAACACGAAGTACGTGGGCCTCATCGACATCGTCAAAGAGCAACTCGTCAACGCGTCGGTGATTGCCAGCCCGCTTGAAATCGGTCGGGCAGAGCCCCGCCCCGCCGCGCGCCGGGTTTCGCGCGCCGCCTACG
>JBEQUD010000352.1:0-11622 GCA_040349235.1 Acidobacteriota bacterium | reverse complement strand
TGCCAGGGTGTCGTCGTGGACTCGTACCGTGTGCCTGGTGCTGCGCTCGATGCGCTCCGGGCCTCGGGGCTGTTTGTCGCGGTCATCGACGACCTGGCGCGCTGGCCGTTTTCGTGCCATCTCGTCATCAACGGCGGCGCCCAGGCGCAGGGCCTCGGCTATCGCGCGTCGGCTCCAGACACCCAGTTTCTGCTCGGGACGGACTACATCCTGTTGCGCCCCGAATTCCGGGCCCGCACACCACGCCGGCCTGCCGGGGTTGTTGATCACGTCCTGGTGACGCTGGGGGGAGGCGCCTCGACCGAACTGGTTGACCACGTCCTGGGTCACCTGGACCTGGTGCCTGACGCATTCGACGTCACGGTCATTCGAGGACCGTTGATGGTCGATGCTGCGCGCAACGAGGGCGCGTCCCCATCCAGGCGGACGGTCCGCGTGCTGGTGGATCCCCCCGCGGTCCATTCGCTGATGCGCGACGCGGACCTGGCCGTCTGCGGCGGTGGCCAGACGCTCTACGAGCTCGCCGCCGTCGGCACGCCCGCGGTCGCGCTGCAACTCGCCGACAACCAGGCGGAGAGCCTGCGCGCGGTCGTGGCGAGCGGCGCGGCGTGCTTGGCGGACGGCACCACCGGCCGGTCCGCCGGTGGGTCCGTGGCGACGGTCGTGCAGACGTTGTGCGCGCAGCCCGACCGCCGCGCGGCGATGAGTGCCGCAGGCCAGCGCCTCGTGGACGGGGCCGGCGCCGCACGGGTGGCGCGAGTCCTGGCCGAGCGCTTTGCGCGGGCGGTTGAACAGCCAGCGTCCATGAGTCCCCAATGAGAAAGCAGATCCTTCTTCGACACAAGGCGATTGGCGACCCCGACCGCGCGTTCATCATCGCGGAGTGCGGCGTCACGTGCAACTACGACATGGACATCGCCATGCGCCTCATCGACGTGGTGGCCGAGAGCGGTGCCGACGCGATCAAGTTCATCTTCTGGTTCCCGGACGAGATCATGAGCGACCGTTCCGTGACCTACCAGTACGACACGGTGGACGGGCCGCGCGTCGAGAACATGTACGAGATGCTCAACGCGCTGCGCTTCAGCCTCGACCAGTGGCGTGCGCTCAAGGCCCATGCCGACGCGCGCGGCGTCATTTTGTTCTGCACGGTCAACTCGCCGAGCGGCATCGCCTACGCGGAGGCCATCGGCCTCGACGCGTACAAACTGAGCTCGTGGGATTTCAACTACCTCCCGCTGTGGCGGCGCATCGCGGCGCTCGGCAAGCCGATGCTCATCGACACCGGCCCGGTGACGGCGCTCGACGTCGCCAAGGTCCTCGCCGTCATGCAGGAGGAGGGCAACGACCAGTGCGTGCTGGTCCACTGCTTCCATACGGACACGCCGCGCGAGATGAACATGCGCACCATTCCCTACCTGCGCACGGCGTTCGACTGCCTGGTGGGCTTCTCGTCCACCGATCAGCGCGACGAGATGGACATCATGGCGGCGACGCTCGGCGTGGACGTCCTCGAGAAGCGGCTGACGCTCGACCGACGGCTGCCCGGGCACCATCACGTTCTGTCGAAGGAACCGGCGGAGTTCACGCGCTATGTCGCCATGATTCGCGCCATCGAGCAGGCGCGCGGCACGTACGAGCTCCGCCCGAGCGACGCCGATCGCGCCGAACGGAAGAAGTGGTTCCGGCATCTCGTCGCCAACGAGGACATCCCGGCGGGCACGGTGTTGACGGCGGAGATGCTCGAAGGCAAGCGCCCCGAGGCAGGGGTGTCCCCCGAGCACCTGCAGCTGTTCGTCGGACGCCGGACGCGTCGAGCGCTGCGGCGCGACGAGGCCCTCGCGTGGGAGGACGTGTGACGACGCCTGCGGCAGCGGGGGATGCGCTCTGCATCATCCCGGCGCGCGGCGGCTCCAAGCGGTTTCCGGGGAAGAACCTCGCGCCGATCGCCGGGCGCCCGCTCGTCGGCCAGGCGGTGCATGTCGCGAGGGAGAGCGGCTTGTTCAGCGCCATCGCCGTTTCCTCGGACGACGCGGCGGTGCTGGCGGTGGCGCGGGAGCACGGGGCGGACCTCGCGTTGATGCGCGATGCGGCACTGGCCACCGACAGGGCACAGGTCAAGGACGTGTGCGTATCCGTCCTCGAGGGACTCGTGTCACAGGGCGCTCGCTATCCGCTGTTTGCCGTGCTGCTCCCGACGAGTCCCCTTCGGACGGCGGAGGACCTTCGGAACGCGTTTGCCGTTCTGGTCGAGACCGGCGCCGACTGCTGCATGAGCCTGGTCGAGTGCGAACATCCCCCGCAGCGCGCGGTTGCCATCACCGAGGGCCTGGTGCGTCCCTACTTCGGCCCCGAGTACATGAAACCGGCCCAGGCGCTCGAGACGCTGTACCGACACGACGGCACCGTGATCTGCGCGCGCACGGATGCGTTTCTGCGGGACCGGAGCTTCTACGGCATGCGTGTCGCACCGTACCTGGTCCCGCGGGTACGTGCCGTCGATGTGGATGCCCCCCTGGACCTGGCCTGGGCCGAATTCCTCGTATCGACCGGCGTCGTCTCGCTCGGGCGGTCGGAACGGTGAAAACGGCCGTTGCGCTCTGCGTGCACCACAAGCCCTGGCTCGCCATGTCCACCATCCTCACGGCCCTGGTGCAGGACGAGCAGGCGTTCGACGTGCGATTCCTGCGCAACGCCGGCGATGGGGACGCGGGCCGGCCGTCCTACGCGCGCTACCGCGCACTTCGGGACGACGCACACGCCACCAACACGCACCTGAGCCCGTACGACGAAGGCGTCGCGGCGGTCTGCGCGCTCGCGCTCGACCGGGCGTCGGATGTGGAGTACGTCAACGATCAGACGCTCGATTCGGGGGCGTTCTACAAGTTCATTCGCGACCGGCGGTGGACGCCCTACGAACACGTGCTGTTCGCCGGCGAGGGCACGCTCTTCGCGCGTCCGAACACCCTCTCCACGATGCTGCGGTTCGCGCGGGAAACGCCCGCGCACTTCATCGCGTCGGGACACGAGCAGCGCCGGCTGCCGAAAAACACGATGCTGCGCTACTCCAGCCGCCACGACGCGCCCGCGCCGATGGACACCTTCCACGACGAGATGGTCCGCGAGACCTTCGCGATCTTCTGCCGCGATCCGGAATTTCGTGCGTTGTTCGATGCGTGGCCGTCGGCACCGCCGGGCGAAACGCGGCACTACGTGCCGCCTATTCCGCCGACGACGCGCGCGGGGCGGCGTGTGCGCGCGGCCTTGGTCGGACGGGGCGCCGGGATGATTGCCGGGGCGTCAAGCAGGCCACCACTCCAGGCGCTGTTCGAGATGCCGTATCAACTCGATGCGTTCTGTTCCCGAGCCAGCATCGCACTCGGATCCGAGGCCGCGTGGCCTCCGGCGCCGTTGGCGAATGGCGACACCCCGGCCGACCGCGTGGTCGTGGAGGGGGTCGCGTTTCATCGTGTGCACGAGCCGGAGTGGTTCGGGTGCACGCCTGTCCTCCTCTTGAGCCGTATGCTGCTCGAACGCTTCGCGGCCCGCCTCGAGCGCTTCGGCATGTACGACGTGCTCGATTTGCCGTTCGCGGCAACCGGGCTCGAGGTGGTCTGGGGGTTCCTGCCGGCGTGGCTCGGCTTCACGAAGTGGTTCACGGACGGCTTCCACCGCGTGCGGAAGGACTTCGTGACACATCGCCGCGAAGACTACCCGCCCGACATGGCGAGTTACATCAACCGCTATCACCGGGGACGGCTGAGCGTGGCCTGGGCGGGCGAGCACCTGAAGGTGCGCGCGATGAAGCGCGACTATCACTGGCTGACCGATGCCCTGCCAGCGGTGTACTTCTGATGCCGGTGCGGCGCCTGGGCTTTTATATGCCCCGCGCAAACTACCTCAAGGTCATGGGGCCGCTCATCGACCACGTCGTGCGGCAGCGAGGCGGGGAGTATCAGGCTGTCCTGCTCCTTCCCAGGTGGGACGTCTCGAAGCCGGAACAGCGCGTCGATGGGGCGGCGCTGGCTCGCGCGTGGGGCAGCCGCGTCACGATCTGCGAGCTGCCGACGGTTGCCGCGCTCGTGACGCTCGTGACGGGCGGCGGGCTCGACGCGCTCTTCAGCGTCCAGCCCGCGCTGTCGGACATCGGCGCGGCCGACGCCGACCGGCTGCGGGCGGCCTCACTCGAGCAGGGCACCAAATGGGTGGCGCTCCCCGAGGGCTTCAGCCAGAGCGGCTACGTCGCCACGCGCGCACCGTCGCTCGTGGCCAACTGGGACCTGGTTTGCACCGTCGGCGCCCATTCCATGCGCTACATCGACCGACATCTCGAGCGCATGGAGCCTCGGCTGGCAGCGGCCCTGCGAGAGCGGATCGCCGTGGTTGGCTATCCGGAGTTCGACGCGCTCGACACGATGGACAGCCACAGCGCGATTCGGCAGAAGTACGACCTGCCCGCGGACAAGCCGATCGTGGTCGTGGCGACCGCCGCACGAAGCGTCCCACTTTCGGTGAACACGTGGACCGCAAGGGGGCTGGACGCGCGGTTTCGCGGAGACACGCCGCGGTCGCTCGCCGCCGTCGTGGCCCGCACGGTATCACTCCGGTACCCCACGCTCATCAGCTATCGGCGCTATCTCGATGCCGTGCGGAGCTTCGCGGACGCCAACGGCGCGGTGGTCGTCGCGAAGACGCGGACCAAGCACCGCGACCATCCGTACGTGGCCGACGCGGCCGACTACCTGATTGACGATCGATCGTTTCTTCCCTTCACCACGCTGGAACTCCTGCGCGTGGCCAGCCTCTACTTCGGCTTCTACAGCAACACCGTGTCGGAGGCCGTCGTGTCCGGCCGCTACGCCATCACGGCGTTGTTCGCACCCCCGCGCGCCATGCAGTCTGATCCCGCATGGCGGGAGTACGGGCGGGCGATGACGTGGGGACCGGACGGGTTGTGGGACGTGTCCGGCGTGTCCGAGGTCATCGACGGCACGACCGCCGAGGGCAGTCGCGCGCTCGATCGTTTCGCTCGCGCGGGGCTCGACGCCTACCGTGTGGACGAGGCGCGAAGGCGGGAGGTCCTCCGCGACTTCTTCAACTACCCCTGCAACAGTTCGGCGCTGGTTCTCGATGCCCTGGCGGCGCGGTGGAGCACGCCTGGTTAGGGCGCCGTCTGGCGGCGGCGCGACGAGGATCGCGGTGGTTCTGCGCAAAGCACAGCACGGCGTCTCGATCGCGGACGAGCACGACAGCGAACGCATCGCCGCCTACTGCCGCGAGCTTGGGCCCGCGCATGGGCTGGCCCTCGAGGTCGTGCTCCCGGCCGAGCGGGCGCGGCTCGCGGACGTGCGACGGTGGGACGGGTTCCTGTTCGTCGGCGCCGACGACTTCGTGCGGACGTTCATCGAGCAGCAGGAGGGTCGGGTCCCCGTCTTCCTGTGGGCGAAAGGCTACGACCTGACGATCGACGCGCGCTGGCCGCGCGCGCTGGCCGCGGTCCGGCTGTTCTTCAACTCGAGTTACTTGAGCGCCGTCGAGGATCGCCACAACGACCGCACCCAATACCTGCCGACGGCCTTCCATGGCGAGTGGCCGTGGACGCTGTCGGGCTGGCTCGGCAATCTGCGGAACGGCGTGGTGGATCTCGATGTGTTCGATCTGGTCTTCTCCGGCTCCGACCGGCACGTGCGGTCCGATCGCTACCGCCAGCGCCTGCTGAACGTGCTGGCGCGGCGCGGCATGAAGGTCTGCGTCGCGGCGCCTCCTTCCGCGTGGAACCGCCCGCACCGCGAGACGGGCAGCGTCGATACGGGGCTCGACCGAGCGGTCCACTTGCTCGGGAACTGGGGAAGCGAATCGATATTCCGGCGGGCTCGCTGTATCCTCGACCTGCCCTGGCTCGACAACGTCTTTCACGACCATCCGGCGCACCACGATCCGAACCGATCAATCTTCGCACTCGGCTGGAACATTTTTCGTGCGGGTGCCTGGGGGGCACGTCTGCTGACGTACGACTGCCCGGCCAATCGCGACCTCGGTCTCTCTGACGAACACTGTCTGTTCTATCACTCCGATATCAGCGACGTGGACGCGCTCGCGGACGAGATCGTGGCGCAGGTCGGCGTAAGTCGGGGTGTGGTGGACTGGTCGCCAAAGCAGGCGGCGCTGCGGGGCCTCTTCCACGAGCGGCACACTTACCGCGTGCGGTGGGCGCACATCTGCCGCGAACTGCAGCGCCACTACGGCAGGGAAGCGGCCGCATGAGGGCGCTCTACGAACGGTTCCGCACCGTGCTGGCGCGGTTCCAGAAGCGCTTCATCCGGTGGTACGCGGACTACCACATGCGGCGCGGCACGCCGGGCCGCGTGTACCGCGTGCCCTTTCGCGGGTACCGGATGTGGCTGCCGATTTCCTGGGGCAAGACCGTGGCCCAGCGCCGGTTCGGGGCGTTCGAGCCGTGGACGTTCGGCGCGCTCGACCGATCCGTGCGCGCGGGGGCCACGGTCATCGAGATCGGCGCCTGCTACGGGGAGTTCACGCTCTATCTGTCGAAGCTGGTGGGCCCGTCGGGGCGGGTCTACGCCTTCGAACTCGTGCCCCAGAACTTCGAGATCCTCACTCGGAACATTGCGCTCAACCACTGCGACAACGTCGAGGCCTTTCACATGGGCGTCGCGGCCCGCGGGGTGTCGAGCATCGAGATGGCCCCGGACCCGGGCCACCTGTACGAGTCCATCTCGAGCATCTCCGGTCGCCCGTATCCCGATCGCCATCTGCCTCGTCCCGAGGAGACGGTGGCGGTGCCGTGCGTGTCGCTCCTGGAGTTCATGGCGGCCCATTCGCGGAAGGCAGATTATCTCTTCATGGACATCGAGGCCTGCGAGGTCGCGCTCTTCCAGGATATCGAGCAGACGCTTCGGAGCGGTGCGTGGCACCCCATCGTCTACATGGAGACGCACCCCCAGTTCTACAAGACCGGCGACCTCGACTACCTGCGGCGGGTGCTGACCGAGAGCGGGTACGCCATCGAGGTCATTGGGACGCACTGGCTGTGCCGCCCGCGGACGCCCCATGCGGCGGCGTCCGCGCATGCATCCCCGCCGCAGACCCTGGGGTCGAAGCCGTGAGTGTCGTCGCCCTGCGGATGGACGACGTGGGTGCCAGCTCGAAGCGCTACGAAATCTACTCGAACTGGCGCGCGCGGCTAGGGCCTTTGTACGTGTCCGGCAACTGGCTGTTCCTGAAGTATCTGACTCCGTTCAAGGCCTGGGGGCCGTACCCAGAGCTTGGCGAGACACACTGGAACGGTATCTGCCGGCTGCTCGAAGCGCACCGGGCGAAGCTGACAGTGGCGATCACGGCGGGGTGGGTCGAGAGTGAGCACGAGGTCGTGCCGTTTCCGGAGCGGTTTCCGCGACAGGCGGCGGCCATCAGGGACGGCGTGCGCGCTGGGTTCCTCGAGGTCGCCAACCACGGCCTCACGCATTGTGTCCTCGACAACAACTTGTTCAAGCCACGCTGGTTCTCGGGGAATCGTCTCTATCACCGCGAGTTCTGGGAGTGGGTCCCGGTCGCGGTACACGCCCGTCACGTGGAGCGGTCACAGCGGATTCTCGAGGCCTATTTCGGGACCGACGTCGTGACGTTCGTGCCGCCGGGCAACGTCTTCACGGACGACACCCTCGAGATCGCCGCACGCAACGGCTTGCGGTTTCTCTCGGCGGCGGCGGCACCCGGGCACCGCCGGGGGATGGCCATCCTCGGCAACGACGACACCGAGGTGTTTCACGACCGCGACGTGGCACTCCATGGGCTCCCGTGGCTGCAGCGGTGTCTCGAGCGCCACGCGGGCGCGGAGTTCTGCTTCGTGCGCGATCTCGGTGCGCGCTTTGGCACAGGCGAGGCTGCCCGAACAGGATGTCGCTGACCCTGTCGCTCGGCTACTCCGTTCGCCGACGGTATCTCGACCGCGACCTGGCCGGCGCGCGCGCGGCGATGGCCGGCCGGGTGCTCGAAATCGGCAGCGGCCGCGCCGGCACGCGGGGACGGTTCGAGCGGCCGGTGACGGGCATCATCAGCTGGACGCACGTGGACCGCGACGGCCTCCGGCAGCCGCACGTCCGGGCAATGGTCGAGAGGCTGCCGTTCGGGCCCCACGCCTTCGACACGGTCGTGTGCCTCGAGGTCCTCGAGTACGTCTGGCAGCCGGCGCACGCACTTGTCGAACTCCGGCGGGTGCTGAAGCCGGGGGGCGCGTTGGTGTTGTCCACGCCCTTCTTCCACCGCACGGACGCGGACGACGACTACTGGCGCTTCACCGAGCCTGCGCTGCGCCGCCTGCTCGGCGAGGCCGGGTTCGAGGTGGTGCAGTGCCACGCGCAAGGGCATGCGCTCGCCGCAGCGGTGAACGTGCTCCAGTACGTGTTGAGCGTGCAGACGCGCTGGCGGCGGCGCGCGCTGGCGTTCTGGTGTCGCCCCATCTTCGGGGCCCTGCTGTCCGCCGACGCGCGCACCGCAGGCCGTCGTCCGGACCTGGCAGCCTTCTCCACGGGCTATCTCGTCGTGGCGCGTGCGACCGGAGGGCAGGCCGCGTGAGGGCGTGCATTCCGATCGCCTTCAAGCCTGAGGGCGGGGGGCAGTATTTCCTGCAGGCGTTCCGCGCCCATCTGGAAGCAGCCGGTCATTCCGTGACCGCGCGGGTCGCGGACCGGTACGACGTCCTGTTCACCAATCACTGGCTGGTGCCGCTGCGCGCGATCTTGCGGGGCATTCGTCACAACCCGCACCTCCGCATCGTGCAGCGCATCGATGGCTCTGCGACCGACTACGGTCGTTTCGGGGACGCGGACCAGCGCCAGCACGAGGTCAACGCGCTGGCCGACCTCACCATTTTCCAGAGCCGCTACTGCCGCTGGAGCACGCGCGAGAAGTTTCCCGTCATCGCGCAGGACGGGCCTGTCATCCACAACCCCGTAGATCTCCGGCGGTTCACGCCGGAGGGCCCCACGATGGACCCGATCGGCGGCCCAGCGGCCACCCGGGTTGTGGCGGTTTCCTGGAGCACGAATCCGAAGAAGGGCGCCGCGAGCGTCTACGAGGTCGCCCGCCGGCATCCGGAGGTGGCGTTCTATCTCTGCGGACGTTTTCCGGACGCGCCTGCCCTGCCGAACCTGCACGCGCTCGGTGTCCTCGATCGCGATCGCCTGCCCGTCGTGCTGCGCTCGTGCCACGCCTTGCTGACGTTCTCCGAGAACGAGGCCTGCCCGAATCACGTGCTCGAGGCCCTCGCCGCGGGCCTGCCGATTCTCTACGCGGACAGCGGCGCGACGCGGGAGGTCGTCGCCGACTGTGGGCTCGACGTCACCATCGCCACCTTCGGCCGGCGCCTCGACCAGCTCGCGTCCGACTGGGCGGCCTGGACCGCGCGGAGCCGGCAGCGGGCTATCGAGCAGTTCGATCCCGAGGTAATATTTGCACGCTACATCACCGAGATCGAAGCCGCGCGGGCGCGGCCGCCGCGGGTGCCAGACCGGACGCGGTTCGTCTGGGCGCTCGGGGGCCCCGCGGCTGCGTGGTGGCTCGGACGGCGCCGCTGGGACGAGGTTGGCCCGCGCGCCGAAGCCGCGTTATGAGAATCTACGATTCCATCCACGATGTCCGGATTCTCCGCGTGTCCGGAGCGGCGGCGTGATCCCGCCGACCGTCGGTGTCTTCTCCTTCGGGCGCAAGCAGAGCGCGCGGTGCCCCAACAAGCTGCTCCGGCCGTTTGCCGGCACGACGCTCGCCGACATCGCCCTCGGCAAGCTCGCGGCATTTGGCCGGCACGCGTTCTTCGCCGCCCGGGACGACGAGTTCCGCGTCAAGGCCGCGGCGCACGGTGTTCCGTTCGTCGAGCGGAGCGAGCACAGTGCGATCGTGGACGAACCGATTGTCGAGGTGCTGTCGTTTCTCCGGGATGTCTCGTACACGCACCTACTCATCGTCAACGCCTGCCTTCCGCTGCTCAAAGAGGAAACCATTCGCGCGTTTCTCGACGACGCGGTGGCCGGCGGCTGTGCGCCGGCCTTTGCGGTCGCGCGCCGCCAGAATCACTTCTTGACGCTCGATCGGCGGCCCGTGAACTTCCCCGCGGACATGAAAACCATCAACACGAAGACCGTCCAACCGCTCTACGAATTCGCGCATGCGCTGTATTTCTTCGAGCGCGAGTATTTCTTCCGGCAAGGCCGCTACTGGGACTGGCAGGAGGTGCGGCTCGTCGAGATTGCCGATCGGCACGAGCTCGTCGATATCGATACCGAGGACGACTTCACCTTCGCCGAAGCCCTCTGGCTGGGCACCCGCGCGGTAGGGGAACGAGCATGATCATCATCGCGGAAATCGGCATCAACCATAACGGCAGCCTGCACGTCGCACACGAGCTCGTCCGCCAGGCGCGCATCGCCGGCGCGGACATCGCGAAGTTCCAGTTCTACGATCCCTACAAGATCTTCGGACCCGATGGTTCGTATCCCAACCAGGAGGCGTTGGCGCAGGCGCTGACCGTTCAGTTCGGCTTCGACGAGGCCCGGCAGCTGAAGGCCTGGTGCGACGAGGAAGGAATCGAGTTCGCCGCGTCCGTGTTCGACCTCGAGCGCTTCGAGTGGGTCCAGTCGCTCGGTGTGTCCCGGCACAAGATTGCGAGCCGAGCGGTCGAGAACACGGAGCTGTGCCGCCGGATTCTGGCCACCGGCCTCGAGACATTTGTCTCCTTGGGCTTCTGGGACCATCCCGGTGTCCCGTTCGACGCGCCCAACGCCCACTATCTGTACTGCGTACCTCGCTACCCCTGCGAGTACCGCGACCTGCATCTGCCGCAGGCGTTCGCCAACTCGGTCTACCGCGGCTTCAGCGACCACACGCTCGGCATCGAGGCGGCGCTCGTGGCTGTCGGCCGGGGGGCGCGCATCCTCGAGAAGCACTTCACGCTCAACAAGGGCCTGCCGGGCCCCGATCACGTGTGCAGCGCGACGCCGGACGAGCTGGCTGAGCTCTCCCGCCTGGCGCGCCTCATGGAGAAGATCGGCGCATGAGAGGGCCCGACATCTCCGTCGTTGTCACCAACTACAACTACGCGAAGTACATCCGCCGCTGTCTGCGGTCGCTGCTCAACCAGGACCTGGACCGCCAGCGGTACGAGATCATCGTCGTGGACGACAAGAGCGACGACGACTCGCTCAAAGCGATCGAGGCCTTCGTCGAGGCCGGCGACGTGAAGGTGGTCGTCAATCGCAAGAACCTCGGGGTCGGCGGGTCGGCCCGGGTCGGTGTCGATCACTCGCGCGGCAAGTATTTCGTCAGGGTGGACGCCGACGACTACGTGCAGCCGGCGTTTCTGTCGATGCTCGGCAACTGCCTGCGGTTCTGCCCGGGGTATATCGGCGTCTCGTGCGACTACTTTCTCACCGACAACGAGGAGCGCATTCTGTCGGTCGAGTCGTTCGAGGAGAACGGCCTCGCCTGCGGTCTGATGCTGCGCACGTCGGTGCTCGAGATTGTCGGCTCCTACAACCGCACGAAGAAGGTCTTCGAGGACAAGGACCTCTTCCGGCGCCTCGATCGCACGAAGATTTTTCACCTGCC
>JBEQUD010000319.1:0-5280 GCA_040349235.1 Acidobacteriota bacterium | reverse complement strand
TTCGCTTCCGCTACCAGGATTTCCGCGGCGGCCCGTCCATCCTCGAGGCGCCGGACTTCAAGGCGTGGCTGGCGCGTCGGCGCGCGGTGCTCGAAGCGGCGCGGGGCAGCCGCGCGGCGGGCGCCCCCGGCGGGGCGGCAGGGACCGGACGAGGCAGCGGGTCAGGCAGCGGGCCCGGCCGCGGGGGGGCCGCGGCGCAGGCCGGGGCTGACGCCGACGAGCCGCCGAGCGCGCGTCCGCCCGATCTGCTGACCTTCAAGATCGACGGCGAGCTGGCCTATTCGACCGACGAGAAGTACGACTACTCGCACGGCGACAACATATTCCGCGTGAAGTTGTCGGCCGGCGACCACACCGTCCGGCTGTCCTGGCCCGCGCTGGCGAATCTCGACAACCCGCTCAAGCATGTCAACCCGGACAAGCGGCGCAAGATCTACGTCGATTACATCGACGTGCTCGGCCCGTACGCGCCGTCGTCGGCGCCGCCCGCCAGCTTCAGGCAGATCGTCACGTGCGGCGAGCCCGGGCACCGCACTCAGGCGTGCACGCGGCAGACGGTCGAGCGCCTCGTGACGCGGGCCTACCGCCGCCCGGCCTCACCCGACGAGGTTCGGAAGTTCGTCGGCCTCGCGACCAGGGTGCAGCAGAGAGATTCGTTCGAGGAGAGCATCCGCGTGGTGGTCGAAGCGGTGCTGATGTCCCCGAACTTCCTGTTCCGCGTCGAACGCGACCCTCCCGCCGCAGCCGGCTCGAACGTCTACGCCGTGAACAACTACGAGCTGGCCTCGCGCCTCTCGTATTTTCTCTGGAGCTCGATGCCCGACGACGCGCTGTTCAAGGCGGCGTCGGAGGGCACGCTTAGCCGGCCGGACGTCCTGGACGCGCAGGTTGCGCGGATGCTGGCCGACCCGAAGGCGTCGGCGCTGGTCGAGAATTTCGGCGGGCAGTGGCTCAACCTCCGGCTCATGGACCGCAAGAAGCCGGACGCCCAGAAGTTCTCCGTCGTGGACGACGAGCTCCTCGACGCCATGCGGCAAGAGACGCTGCTCTTCATCGGTGCGGTGGTTCACGAGAACCGGAGCATCCTGGACTTCATCGACGGCGACTACACGTTCGTCAATGGGCCACTGGCGCGCTACTACGGTATCCCCGGCGTGGACGGCGAGGCGTTCCAGCGCGTTACAGTCGATGGCTCGCAGCGCAGCGGGCTCCTGACGCAGGGTTCCGTGCTGACGATTTCGTCCTACGCCACCCGCACCTCTCCCGTGCTCCGCGGCAAGTGGGTGCTCGACACGCTGCTCGGCGCCTCGCCGCCGCCACCGCCGCCAAATGTGCCTGCGCTCGGCGAAGCCGACCTAGGGACGACGGTGTCGATGCGCGAGCGTCTGGCCCAGCATCGGGCCAACCCTGAGTGCGCGGCGTGTCACAACCAGATGGATCCGATCGGCCTGGGCCTCGAGAACTACGATGCCGCCGGCGCATGGCGCACGCGCGAAGGGAAGTTCGACATCGACGCCTCGGCTACGCTGCCCGACGGCCGCACTTTCGTCGGCGCCAAGGGCCTGAAGGCCACGCTGCTGGCGCAGTCCGACGCCTTCGCCCGGCATTTCACCGATCGGCTTCTCACATACGCGCTCGGCCGCGGGCTCGAGCCGGGCGACGCCCCCGCCGTTGCCGAGATTGGCCGCGCGCTCGCCGCCGACCAATACCGCTTCGGCACGCTCGTGCGGGCGATCGTGCACAGCCGCCTCTTCCAAATGCGTTCACGCACCACCACTGCTGGAGGAAACTCATGAAGTCGCTGTCGCGCCGCACCATCCTGCGCGGGCTCGGGGCGTCGGTCGCCTTGCCGTTTCTCGATGCGATGTACCCGGCGTTCGCGCTGCCGGCCGTCAAGAAGGCGCTGGCGCCCAACCGGATGGCGTTCCTCACGGTGCCGAACGGCATCGTCACCATGGCGGAGTGGACGCCGGCTGGCGCGGTGGGCGTCACACCGCTCGACGTGCTGCCGCGCATCTCGAACGCCCTGACGCCGTACCGCGGCGACTTGATGATGCTGACCGGCCTCACGTCGAACAACGCCCGTGCCCTTGGCGACGGCCCCGGCGACCACGCTCGCGCCGGCGCCGCGTATCTGACCGGTGCGCATCCCAAGCCGACGGCGGGCAAGGACATCCAGGCCGGCGTGTCCATCGACCAGGTCGCCGCGCGGCTGCTCGAAGGGAAGACACGGTTCGGCTCGCTCGAACTCGGCTGCGAGGAGGGGCTGCAGGGCGGCAACTGCGACAACTCCTACAGTTGTGCGTACAGCAACAGCCTGTCGTGGCGGTCGGCGACGACGCCGAACCCGCCCGAGATTCGGCCGCGTGCGGTATTCGAGCGCATGTTCGGATCGGTGGACGACGAGAAAGATCCGGCCAAGCGCGCGCGGCTCGCGGAATACCAGAAGAGCATGCTCGACATCGTCCTCGAGGACGCGCAGAGCCTGAAGCAGACGCTCGGGGGCGCGGACCGGCGGAAGCTCGACGAATATCTGTCGTCGATTCGCGACATCGAGAAGCGCATTCAGCACACGGAGCGGTCTCACCACCGCGCGGTGCCAGCCGCGGCCCCCTCGGCGAGCGTGCCGACGGACTTCGCCGAGCACTCGCACCTCATCTTCGACCTGCTTATCCTGGCCTTCCAGACGGATCAGACCCGCGTCGCGACGCTCTTGCTTGGGCTCGAGCAGAGCCCGCGCAACTACCCGGAGATTGGCATCACGGAGGGCCACCACGGGTTGACGCACCATCAGGGCGACAAGGAGAAAATCGAGAAGGTGGCCCAGATCAACATGTACCACCTCAAGCAGTTCACCTATCTTCTCGACCGGATGAAGGCCACGCCGGATGGCGACGGGACGCTGCTCGACCACTCGATGATCGTGTACGGCAGCGCCCTGGCCGACGGGCAGCGCCATCAGCACGACAACCTGCCGGTCGTGCTCGCCGGGCGCGGCAACGGCACGCTGAAGCCCGGGCGTCACATTCGCTACGCGCCGGAGACGCCCATCACGAATTTGTTCGTGTCGATGGTCGATCGCATGGGACTACCGATCGACTCCTTCGGCGACAGCAACGGCCGCCTCGAGGGGTTGTCCGATCTATGAAGCACGTGCTGCTCGTTCTGGCGTTTGCCGTCTCCGTCGCCGCGCCGCCGTGTGTTGCTCGGGCGTCCGCCGCCGACAAGAAGATGACCGCGCTCGACCTGATCGCGCTCGCGCACCGCGACCCTGCGCGCCTGCGGCCGGCGCTTGTGACCGCCTTCACCGAGGAGGCCATCAAGAACGGCAAGGCCGTGCTCGGCCGGGGCGAGCACTTCATCTGGGCCGTGGAGTCCGCCACGCGGCCGACGCTGCTGCTCGACGAGCACCCGGGCCCGCTCATGCGGAAGATTCCGGGCTCGCACACCTGGTATGCCATCGGCACCTACGCGGTGGGCACCTCGCACGCGTTCGCCTACAGGATCGCGGGCAAGCCCTTTGGCGGCAGCGTGAACGTCCCGGCGTACGGCCCCGATTCCTACCTGAAGCCTGGCGTCCCGATGGGCACCGTCTCGGAGAAACTGGTCCACACGAGCAAGATCTACGACGGCCTGCGGAGCAACTACTGGATCTACGTGCCGGCGCAGTACAACCCCAGCACGCCCGCGGCCCTGATGGTCTATCAGGATGGCCAGACGTATTTCCCGCGCGACGACGACCACATCCGGGCGCTCGACACCATCGACAACCTGACCTACGAGCACAAGATTCCGGTGATGATTTCGGTGTTCGTCTCCCCGGGCGACATCACGCAAGCGCCGGAGAGTCCGTTCTACAAGGAGATGGACGAGCGGGTGAAGAAGATGCCGGGGCTCGGGCCCGGTGGCCGTCCGCGCATGCCGCAGAACATCGTCAGGAGCGTCGAGTACGACACCGTGTCCGACCGCTACGCCAGGTTCCTGCGGGATGAACTCATCCCCGAGGTCGCGACGAAGTACAACATCCGCAAGGATGGGTACAGCCGAGGCATCTCCGGCCATTCGTCGGGCGGCATAGCGGCCTTCAACGTGGCCTGGCAGCAGCCGGACCAGTTCAGCCGCGTGCTGTCGTGGATCGGCAGCTTCATGCCGCTGCAGCCCGAACCGGACTACGGTGGGCAGGCGTTCCCCGCCAAGATCCAGCGCGACGCGAAGCGGAACATCCGCGTGTGGCTGCAGGACGGTGCGGAAGACCAGCGCACCTGGCCGCTCCAGAGCCTGAACATGGCGAACTCGCTCAAGCTCGGGGGCTACGACTTTCATTTCAGCTACGGCATCGGGACGCACGACCACGCGCAGGGCAGTTCGGAACTTCCGGCGTCGCTCATCTGGCTGTGGCGCGATTACGACCCGAACAAGACCGAGCAGGTGTACGAAATGGAGGCCGCGGAGAAGGCGAAGCCGCTCTTCCGAGTCAGGGT
The DNA here is from genome assembly GCA_040349235.1 of Acidobacteriota bacterium. Classification (GTDB taxonomy): domain Bacteria; phylum Acidobacteriota; class Vicinamibacteria; order Vicinamibacterales; family CAVVIG01; genus JBEQUD01. The sequence goes on along the minus strand of JBEQUD010000319.1, from coordinate 799 downwards.
CTACAACCGCGACCACGGGCCGACGAGCTAGTCTCGGCCATTCCTCGGTCAATCCTGGAGAGCTCCGCATGCGTGTAGGACGTGTTCGTCGTCGATGGTTCCCTGCGAGGGTCGTTCGCGTGCTGCCCGCCTTGGTGGCAAGCGCGCTGGTGCTGGCGGCCGGCCCGGCGGTGCGCGGCCAGCAGGCCGCGCCGCAGGCGCCCACGCCGGAAGGCTACGTGGCGCGCGGCTACCACACGGGCAAGGGGCTGGCGCCGGGGATGGTGGTGACGGACCTCGGCAAGGGGGGGCGGACCTACCGCGTGACGATGACCAAGGGCGACGAGATCATTTCCGGGCTGACCGACTTCGCCGAGAAATACCACATCAGGCACGCGCACCTCACCGGGCTCGGGGCCATCGGCAAAGGGCTGTTCGGATGGACGGACGTCGAGCGCCGCGTTGGCCAGAAGAAGATCGAGATCAATCAGGAAGCCGAGATCGTGTCCATGGTCGGGAGCATTTCGCCGGACCGGGACGGCACCACCAATGTGCACGTCCACGGGAGCGTTGCGCTACAGGACGGCTCGGTGAAAGGCGGCCACTGGCACGAGGCGCACGTCAGCATCATCGCGGACATCTATGTGACGGAGGAAGAGGCCGCGCCGGGTGCCGGGAAGTAGCGCAGACGCTGGCGCGATGAGGCGCGGCTCCGCGTTCGCACTCGCGGCGGGGTTGGCGTTCGCCGCCGTTCTGTCGCACGCCGCGCTCGCCCAAACCGGCGGTGCGGTGGCGCCGGGCTCGCCTCCGCCGCAGCAAA
>JBEQUD010000296.1:0-4704 GCA_040349235.1 Acidobacteriota bacterium | reverse complement strand
GGCGGCGCAGCCGCACACCGAGTTGACGACAATCATCAACGTGCCAGGTGTGCCGGCGACCGCCTGATCGACATCTTCCGGTGTGCGCAGTTCCGTGACGCCGAGACGGGTGAGCTCCTGCCGCATGGGGGCCACGAAGAATTCAGGGTATGTCATCCGCCCATTCTACGTTGGATTGGCCTGGGCGGACGGTGGAACGGTCGGGGCGAAATGCACGGGATACCGTTCGATATAGTCGAGCCGAGCTCGACCGGCAGCCTGATTCCCTTCATTCGACGCCTCGCCGGTCCGCGCCGGCCATCAACCAGTACAACGCGGGCAGCGCGAAGAGCGTGAGGACGAGCGTCGAGAGCAGGCCGCCGACCACGACGGTCGCGAGCGGACGCTGGACGTCCGAGCCGATGCCTGTTGCGCGCGCCGCCGGTACCATGCCCAGCAGCGCCACGACGATCATCATCAGGACGGGGCGAACTTGCGCCATCGCCCCCTTGATGACGGCATCCCTCACCGTCGTGCCTTCTTTCGCGCGCTCACGATTGATGGCCGATACGACGAGCACGCCGCTCATGACCGCCACACCGAAGAGCGAGATGAACCCCACCGCCGCGGAGACGCTGAGGTTGATGTGCCTGAGGTACAGCGCCAGAATCCCGCCGACGAGCGAAAACGGTACGTTCAGCAGGACGAGGCCCGCGTATGTCGTCGATCCGAACGTGAAGAAGAGGAGCGCGAAGATCACCCCGATCGTCACCGGCAGAATGAGGGCGAGCCGTCGCCGGGCGCGGGCGAGGTTCTCGAACTGGCCGCCCCAGTCCACCTGGTAGCCCGCTGGCAGGCTCACCCCCGCCGCGAACCGGCGCTGCGCCTCATCGACGAAGCCGCCTTGATCGCGCCCGCGGATGTTGGTGCGCACCGAGATCTGACGCTTGTTCTCGCGGCGCGCAATGATGCTCGCGCCGTTGACGACGCGGATGTCCGCCAGCTGGGCCAAGGGGATGCGGCCACCGTCGCGCGTCGGGACGAGGATGGTGCGGATCGTGGACGGGTCGCTCCGGGCCTCGGCCGCGTACCGCACGGTGATGTCGAACCGCCGCTCGCCGTCGAAGTAGGTGCTCCCGGTCCGGCCGCCGATGGCGAGCTCGATGACGTCCTGCACGTCGCGCACGTTCAGCCCGTACCGCGCCACCTCCTGCCGGTCGATGCGCAGCTGCAGCTGGGCCTGGTCTTCCTCCTGTTCGATGCCCACGTCCGCGGCGCCGGGGACCTGCTTCAGCACGGCGAGGGTATCGGCGCCGAGACGGCGGAGTTCGGAGAGGTCGGGCCCCGTGATGATGACGGCCAGGTCGGCCGGCGATCCGGTGACCGCCTCGGTCACGTTGTCGATGATGGGCTGTGTGAAGCTGAAGAAGCCTCCGGGGATGGCCGACCGCAGCCGCGCCGACACCGTCTCGACCAGGTCCGCCTTCGTGCGCCCGTGTGCCCAGGTGTCGTACGGGGTCAGCGCGACGAAGAACTCGTTGCGGTTCGGCCCATAGGGGTCGGTGCCGTCATCGTTGCGTCCGGTCTGCGAGGTCACCTCCTTCACTTCCGGCGACTCTTTCACGAGCGCGCGAATCGAGCTGGCGAGCGCGGCCGACTTGTCGAGCGAGATGCCGGCCGGGAAGTTGGCCCGAATCCACAGCACGCCTTCGTCGAGCTGCGGCAGGAACTCGGACCCGAGGAGGGTGCCGACGCCGAACGCCACGGCGACAATCACGCCGGCGACGGCCACGACCGGCTTGGGATGCGAGATGGTCGCCTCGAGGGCGCGCTCGTACCGCCGCTGCAGCCACACCAGCACCGGGTTGTCCCAGGCCTTCGGCGCGTTCTTGAACACGTATGTGGCGAGCACCGGAATCAAGGTCAGCGCCAGCAGCATGGAGCCGAAAAGGGCGTAGCAGACCGTGAACGCCATCGGCGTGAACAGGCGTCGCTCCACCCGTTCGAGCGTGAACAGCGGGATGTACGCGGAGACGATGATGAGGAGCGAGAAGAAGATCGGCCGCTCCACTTCGAGGGCCGCGTCGAGGATGGTGTCCGTCACGCTGTCCCCGGGCCCCGCGTCGCGCCCGACCGCCAGCGCGTGGACGATGTGCTCGACCATCACCAGCGTGCCGTCCACGATGATGCCGAAGTCGAGGGCGCCGAGGCTGAGCAGGTTGGCGGGGATGCCGGTGACGTGCATGCACACGAAGGCGAACAGCAGGGAGAGCGGGATGGTGATGGCCGTCAGAATCGCCGCGCGGACGCTGCCGAGAAACAGGAAGAGCACGGTGACGACGATGACGAGGCCCTCGATGAGCGTATGGGTGACCGTGCCCAGCGTGTTGTTGACGAGGTCCGTGCGGTCGTAGATGGGCAGGATCTTCACGCCCGGCGGGAGGCCGCCGGCGTTCAGCTCCGTCACCGCCTGATGGAGGCGGGCGAGCACGGCGCTCGGGTTCTCGCCGCGCCGCATGAGGACGATGCCTTCGACGCGGTCGGGCTTGTCCCCGAGGGCGAAGATACCCGTGCGCGGGGCCGCGCCAATCTGCACGCGGCCGACGTCGCGCACGAACACCGGCACGCCGTTGGTGGTGGCGATGACGACGTTCTCGATGTCCGCGACCGAGCGGATGAGCCCCACGCCGCGCACCACGAGGCCCTGCTGATGATTGTCGAGCAGCGCGCCGCCCGCGTTGTGGTTGTTGGCGTCCACGGCCTGCGCGATGTCCCGTATGGATAGGTTGTACTTGGAGAGGCTGATGGGACTGATGTCGATCTGATACTGGGTGATGAGCCCGCCGAACGGCGTGATGTCGGTGACGCCGGGCACCTGGAGCAGGCGCGGTTCGATCGTCCAGTCCTGGATCTCGCGGAGCCGCCGGGAATCGTAGCCCGGGCCCTCGAGCGTGTAGCGATAGAGCTCGCCGATGGGGGTGGACAGCGGGCCGAGGGTGGGCGCGACGCCGTCGGGGAGGACGGCGCTGCGCAGCTTCTCGAGCACGACCTGCCGCGCGAAGTAGTCGTTCGTGCCGTACTCGAACGTCAGCTCGACGACCGACAGGCCGAAGATCGTCCGCGATCGGCGGGCGATGACGTTCGGGACGCTGTTGAGCGCGCGCTCGATGGGGACCGAGACCTGCTGCTCGATCTCTTCCGCCGCGTGGCCGGCATACGGCGAGATGACGACGACCTGCGTGTCCGAGATATCGGGATACGCCTCGATGCTGAGCTGGGTGAAGGCCCACAGCCCCAGCGCCACCAGGACGAGTCCGAGGAGCACGGAGAGGAAGCGCTGGTGCAGCGCCAGGCGCAGCAGTTTGGCCATCATCTCGGGCCCGGCTTCAGGAGCCCTTTGAGCAGCATGCCGCCGTCCTCGACGACGAGCTCACCGGCCTCGAGGCCCTTGGCGACGCGGACCGCGTCGCCGATGCGCGCGCCGACCGAGACCTCGCGCGGCTCGAAGCGTCCGGGCGCCGTTTCCACAAAGACGACCGCGTGCTGGTCGCTCTCGAGGACCGCGCCAGAGGGGACGACGGGTGTCGGGGCCATTGCCGCGATGTGGTGGATGCTGCCGTACATCTCCGGCCGCAGGCCGCCCCGGCGGTTGTCCATCTCGGCCTGCACCTTCACGGTGCGGGTCTGGGGGTCGAGGGTGTCCGCGATCCGCGACACGCGCCCCTCGAAGGTTTCTCCGGGAAACGCGACGAGGCTGATCTCGACGCGTTCGCCCACGTGGATCAGCCGGATATCCCCTTCGGCCACCTGCGAGGTGACCCAGACCGTGCTCAGATCGGCGATGGTCATCACGGGTGCGCTCGTGTCGTTGCGGAATTCACCCGGCACCACGCTCAGGTCCAGGACTTTCCCGTCGAGTGGCGACCGGACGACGACTTCCTGATCGAACGTGCCTGGCTCGAGCCCGAGGACGCCCAGCCGGCGCTCGGCCTGGGCGAGTGCGGCTTCTGCCTGCGCCAGGCCGGTCCTGGCTTGGGCGAGCGTGTTCTCGGCGCCGAGCACGTCCTTCTTCGCGACGGCGTTGTGCGCGAAGAGGTCGGACGCGCGGTCCACGTCGGCTTGCGCTTTCGTGAGGCCTGCTTGCGCCTGCGTGACGGCCGCCTGAGAGGACAGATACGTGGACATCGCGGCGTCGGCGTCCGGGCTCTCGAGGGCGAGGAGCGGCTGGCCGGCGCGGACGGCATCGCCGGTCTTGACCATCACGCGGGTCACGCGTCCCGCCACCGGCAGCACGACCTTCGAGATGCGGTTGGGGTTGGCTTCGAGCTTGCCGGGCGCGACGATCTCGTCCGTCGGCAGGTCGAGGACACGGACGCGCACGCGCTTGATCTGCGCGAGCATCGTGGAATCGCGCGGCAGGACGACGACGCCCGTCGTCGAGGGCGCCGCGGCTGCGGCCTCCGCGACGGGCGCGGCGGCACGGCCGCCGCAGGCCGGCATGGAGGCCACGCTGGCCGCCGCCAGCAGGACAAGTGCTCGTCTCATGGGGTCACCTTGGCCGCGATGGAATCGAGGGCGTACAGGCTCCGCGCGTAGTCGGCGCGCGCGTCGTTGTACCCCTGCATGGTGTCGTTGAAGGTCCGCACGGCGTCGAGCAGCTCGACGAAACTGGCCTCGCCGCTGCGGTAGGAATACTCCGTGGTGGTGCGGACGTCGCGGGCCCGC
>JBEQUD010000218.1:0-17511 GCA_040349235.1 Acidobacteriota bacterium | reverse complement strand
GGCCATCCACGATGAGACAGTGCGCGGAGTGAAGGCGCGGCGGGTGCAGGTGGACGAGATCTGGAGCTTCACCTACGCCAAGCAGAAGAACGTGAAGGCGGCCACGGCCGCCCCTGAAGGCGCGGGCGATACCTGGACCTGGACGGGCCTGGATGCCGACTCGAAGCTGATCGTGTCCTGGCTCGTCGGCGCGCGGGATGCCGCCTACGCGCACGCGTTCGTGAATGACCTGGCTAGCCGTCTCACGAACCGGATTCAGCTGACGTCAGACGGCCTGAAGCTGTATCTGGATGCCGTCGAGGACGCGTTCGGCGGCGACGTGGACTACGCGCAGTTGATCAAGCTCTACGGGTCGTCGGGCGAGAACGAGACGCGCTACAGCCCGGCCAAGTGCATCGGCTGCATCCCCCAGGAAGTGACGGGCGACCCGGACCCCAAGCACGTCTCGACCAGCTACGTGGAGCGCCAGAACCTCACGATGCGGATGCACATGCGACGGTTCACCCGCCTCACGAACGGGTTCTCGAAGAAGCTGGAGAACCACATGCACATGGTGGCGCTCTACACGGTGTTCTACAACTTCACGAAGATCCACAAGACGCTGCGGGTGACCCCAGCGATGGCGGCCGGCCTGACGGATCGGCTGTGGAACATGGCGGACGTCGTGGCCCTGATCGAGGCGGCCGAAAAATCAGTCCCGGCAAACTGAGACACTACCGGCGGCCGGCGTTTGTTGACCGTCCCTTCGACCGGCCGGTATACTTGGCGGTCCATTGGGAGTCAACAGGTGAGTCAGCGTTGCACACTGGCGTGGCCCTCTACGCACCTGGCGGCGGCCACGGACCGCCGAGTTGACCGCCGCGCCCGCGGCGCCGGGCACAAACACGACTCTGGCGACGATACGTCGGATTCCAGGATCACGGGTTCCAGGATCAGGATCAAGAACGGCTAGGAGGACATCGATGGGGTTTGGCTCGAAGCGGCTGGTTGCTACAGCCGCGGCACTAACGGTCGCGTGGGTGACCAGTATCGCCTTCGCTCTCGGCGGGACGACGCTCTCCGCGCAGACATCCGCGGCCTCGGTCGCGGCATCGACGCCGGCGAAGGCCCCGGCGACGGTCCCCGCACGCCCGGCTCGCACGGCCCTTCCGCAGGCGCCGGCCCCCGCGGCGGCAAAGCCGGCGGCACCGACGGGCGAAATGTCCGAACAGATCTTCAAGAACATCCAGGTGCTCAAGGGCATCCCCGTGGACGAGTTCATGGGCACGATGGGCGTCTTCACCACGTCCCTGAGCCTCTGCTGCAGCAACTGCCACACCGGCGCCGGCACGTCCAATCCCAAGTGGGAAGACGACCCGCCGCGTAAGAAGACCGCCCGGCGGATGATCGAGATGGTCCAGACCATCAACAAGACCCACTTCGGCGGACGTCAGGTGGTCACGTGCTGGACGTGCCATCGCGGGCAGCTCTCGCCCGCCGTCACCGCGCCGCTCGACTTCGCGTACGGCGAGGCGGTCGTCGTGCTGCCGGACCTGCTGCCGCGCGCCACCACGGGCGGGTCCACGCTGGACGAAATCTTCAGCAAGTACATCACCGCGCTCGGCGGCCAGGCCCGCCTGGACGCGCTCACGAGCTACACCGCGAAGGGCAAGAGCCTCCTGTTCGTCGAGGTCGGCGACGGCAACCCGGCGGAAATCTTCGCCAAGGCCGATGGCCATGTCACGACCTTCGTCCACCAGCAGGAGGGCGACGTCGTCCGGGCCTTCGACGGGACCAATGCCTGGTGGCAGATCCCGCTGACCGTGACGCCGCAGTACAAGCTGAACGCCACCCTACTCGAAGGCGCGAAGTTCGACGCGGCGATGGCATTCCCCTGGAAGATCCGGAACTTCTTCGGGGCCAACGGCTGGCGCGTGGCGTATCCCACCACCATCGACGGCACTGAGGTGGACGTCATCCAAGGCAACACCCCGGCGGGGATGATCGGCACCCTCTACTTCGACAAGAAGACGGGGCTGCTGAAGCGCTACATCCGCTACGCCAAGACCATGGTCGGTCGCATTCCGACGCAGGTGGACTACGCGGACTACCGTCCGGTGGCCGGCGTGATGATGCCGTTCAAGTACAGCTACGCGTGGGTCAGCGAACGCGACGACTGGACGATGACGAGCTACGAGCCCAACGTCGCCATCGACGCGGCCAAATTCGGCCGGCCCGATCCCAAGACGGCCGGCGACCCGAACGGCCGCAAGTAGACAGACGATTTCTCTCCGTCATGCGCGCCGGTCCCGAATCAGGGGCTGGCGCGCGTCACGTGCTTGCGTCGTCGTGCGCGAGCGACGTGGCCAGCTCCCGGTGGGCCGTGGCCTGGGCAACCAACTCCTTCGCCTTTTTCTCGAACGTCTCGACGGCGTCCGCCCCGGCGGGCCACCGCACCGGGGGCTCGTCGCTGTGCGCGAGTGTGACTAGCGCGTTGGCGAGCTTCGCGGGATCGCCGCCTTGTAAGCCGTTCATCTTCTTCCAGGCGGCGACGGTCTGCCTGGTTTTCTCCGCGTAGTCGTCGATCGACGCATCGGGCCACTTCGTTGACTCGTCTGTGAGCAACTCGGTGCGGAAGAAGCCGGGCTCTACGAGCATCGTGCCGATGCCGAACGGCGCAACCTCTGGGGCCAGCGACTCCATCCATCCCTCGACACCGAACTTTGCCGCGGAGTAGGCCGAGACAAACGCCTGCCCGGAAATACCACCGGTCGAGGAGATCGTCACGATGAGCCCGCGGCGCTGGGCACGCATGACGGGGAGCACGGCGCGCGTGACGTTCACCGGGCCGAACAGGTTGGTTTCGATCTGGGCGCGGAAGTCTTCGGGGGAGATTTCCTCGAAGAACCCCGCGTAGAAGTTGCCGGCGTTGTTCACGAGCACGTCGAGGCGGCCGAAGCGATTCACGACAGCGGCGACGGCTGCCTTGGCATCCTCCGGACGGGTCACGTCGAGCGTGACGACGAGCAAGTCGTCGGCCTGCCCGAGCGCGCTGGCAACGGCGTCGGCGTTGCGGCCCGTGGCGACGACCGCGTGCCCTGCGGCGAGCGCCGCCCTCACGATGTCGACGCCCATCCCGCGGCCGGCACCGGTCACGACCCAGACGCATTTATCAGTCATGGCAAATCCAGTCGCTTTGATAGCAGCAGCATAGCGCGGGCTTGAGCCCGGGGCCCTGCAATCGTCTACGGCGAACCCCAACTTCTCGAGAAGCACCACGACCTCGCGCGGCCTGAGGACCGGCGGCTTAGCCACGGTCTAGGCCCGGTCTAGGCCACTTCGACGGTCTGGGTCCCGATGAACACGCTCCTGAGACTGGGGTCACCGTCTTCAAGAAGCATCTCGATGACTTCCTGCAGATTCAATCGCAGTTCGTCGAGTGTTTCGGCTTGGCTGTGTGCGCCAGCAAAGCCCGGCACCCATCCAACGTACAGGCCGGTGTCGGCGTCACGCTCGATGACTGCGGTGAAGTTCTTCATGGGAGATCCTGTCCACTTGCAACAATACCAAAACCCCGGTGGTTGCTCCAGGGCCGGCCGCATGCCATAAACGCCCGCAGCCCGGTACGAGCAGTGCCTTTAGCAGTCTTTTAGCGCGCCTTCAACGGCGCTTCCCAGCCGTCCCCGCGCGCCGTCGCTTCCTCGGCGCGGCGACCGCACCTTCCGCCTCGCGGGCGATCATAACTTCCGTAGACTTGATGATGGCGACGGCGTCATCGCCGCGGGCGAGCTTCAGGTCGTCGATCGCGTCGCGCGTGATGATGGCGGTCAGGGACTGATCCCCAATTCGGAGCCGCACCTGCCCCAACAGTCCGTCGATGCGGACCTCCTCGACGAAGCCGCGAAGACGGTTCCGGCCGCTCAGCGCCACGATGATGCCGTTGCCTGTCGGTGGGCGGGGCTCAGCGCGGTCGCCAGGTGCGCGGCGTGTGAGCAGGCGGACGACTTCGGCTTCCGCAATCCGGTGATGGCCACCCGCGGTCTGCGTCGTGCGCACCTGCCCGCGGTGGATCCACTGCTTCAGCGTGGAGTAGCCAATGCCCAGGCGGTCGGCCGCCACCCGGACAGTCAATAGCGCCACGGCGCGTCTCGTCTGCTGTTCATTGTCTGCCCGAAATCATAGCGCGAACGCCCGAGGGCGGCCTTCCAACTCCGGCGGCCGGGTCCGATTCCGAAGCGGCACCGTGCGGCGCACCGGCACTACTCAATAGTCGTTTACAGTCGTTTATATACGATTTGAATATTGCTTACATCCGAACTAAAGTCATCTGCATTTTCACAGGAGGCGGGATGACCGTGCGGCGGATGGTTCTGGTATGCGTGGTGGTTGGCGGGGTCGCGTGTGCGGCGCCGTCGTTCGCCCAGGTGGGCGCGGGGGAGATTACCGGGGTGATCAGCGACCAGGCGGCGGCCCCGGTCCCCGGTGCAACCGTGGTCGTGACCAACGTCGGCACCAGCCAGCAGCGGACGATCGCGTCGAGCAGCGACGGCGTGTACACGGCGCCGAGCCTGCCGCCGGGTGCCTACCGCGTGGAGGTCGCGCTACCCGGCTTCAAGACCGCTCGCCGCGACGGCATCCGGTTGGCGACCGGGGAAAAGGCGCGCATCGACTTCGCCCTGGCGCTCGGCGACGTGCGCGAACAGGTGACCGTGACGGCCGACGCGCCCATCCTGCGCGTCGCGACCGCCAGCCTCGGCACCGTCGTCGAGAACGAGCACATCGCCGGCCTGCCCTTGAACGGGCGCACGTTCATCACCCTGGCCTCGCTGGCGCCGGGCGTCGCGCTGCCGCCCAACTCGCAGCTGCCCCGCATCAACGGCGGCCGGCCGCGCACGAACGAGTACCTCTTCGACGGCATCTCGGTGCTGCAGCCCGAGCCGGGCCAGGTGGCGTTCTTCCCCATCATCGACGCCATCCAGGAATTCAAGATCGAGAGCAACAGCCCCCCGGCGGAGTTCGGCCGGTTCAACGGCGGCGTCGTCAACCTGACGACCAAGTCCGGGATGAACGTCTTCCACGGCGGCGGCTTCGAGTTTCTGCGCAACGAGTCCCTGAACGCGCGCAACTTCTTCCAGTCGTCGAACCCGGTGAAGCCCGACTACCGCCGCAACCAGTACGGCGGCACGTTCGGCGGACCGCTGGCCAGGAACCGGACGTTCTTCTTCGTGGACTACCAGGGCCAGCGGCAATCCATCGGGCGGACGGCCATCTCCACTGTTCCCACCCTGCTCCAGCGGCAGGGCGTCTTCACGGAAGCCATCGGCGGGCGGGTGCCCGTCATCTACGACCCGGCGACAACCGTCGGTGCACTCCGGACCGCGTTCGCCAACAACACCATCCCGCAGGGGCGGATGGATCCGGTGGCACTGGCGCTCCTGCAGCGCTACCCGCTGCCGACGTCGGCGGGCACCGCCAACAACTACAGCCGCACCGACAACGAGATCGACAATCAGGACCAGTGGGACGTGCGCATCGACCACAAGTTTCCGTCCGATCGGGACCAGGTTTTCGGCCGTCTCTCGTACTTCCGCGACGGGTTCACGCCGGTCACGCCGCTTCCCGACGGCAGCGGCGTCACGAGCGGCACGCTCGGCCCCCAGGACACGACGGCGTGGGCCTTCGCGTCCAACTACCAGCACACGTTCTCGACGCGGCTGCTGAACGAGCTCCGGGTCGGCGACACGCGGCGCGCGGTCGCGCGGACGGCCGCGCAGCTCTCGACCGCCGCGGGGTCGGCGCTCAGCATCCCCGGCATCCCCTCGACCGCGCAGTTCCCCAACACGCTCCCGACGTTCCTCGTCAGCGGCTATCAGCAGCTCGGATCGCCGGCCAACACGGCCTCCGACTTCAGCACGGGCGTCACCGAGGTGGCCGATTCGCTGACGTGGCTGAAGGGGCGGCATACGGTCAAAGTCGGCCTCGATTGGCGCTGGGAACGGCTGAACGTCATCCAACCGCCGTCGCCGACGGGCGCCTTCACCTTCAACGCGCTCGGCAGCGACCTGCCCAACGTGACCAACACGGGCACCCCGCTCGCGAGCTTCCTCCTCGGCCAGGTCCAGACCTTCTCCATCGATCTCCAGCGGACCCAGATCCAGGAACGCGCGCATTTCCAGGAGTACTTCATCCAGGACGACTGGAAGGTCTCCGACCGGCTGACCATCAATCCAGGGCTCCGCTACACGCTCAACTTCCCGTCAACCGAGATCAACGGCCAGACCGCGGTCTTCGACACGGCCACACAGCAGCTGACCTCCCCGGGCACCAACCCGGTGCGTCCGCTGAAGAAGGACAATTTCGGTCCGCGCCTGGGCGCCGTCTACCGCGCCACCGACAAGACGATTCTGAGCGCCGGCTACGGCCTCGTCTGGATCGAGATGGCCGGCATCACCACGCCCTTCACGACGCCGACGTTCCCGTTCCTGCAGACCGTTTCGCAGCGCGCGCTCGACACGATCTCGCCCGCCTTCGTCCTGCAGAACGGCCCCAGCGTGGCACCGCTCTCGACGACGCCGACCGCGGGCCTCGGCCAGGGCGTATTCGCCGTGGACGGGAATCTCGGTTCGGGCTACGTGCAGCAGTGGAACGTGTCCGTCCAACGCGAACTGACGCCCAACACCACTGTCGAAGCGTCCTACATCGGCTCGAACATCACGCACGTCGGCATCCCGGACACCAACCTCAATCAGCTGTCCGCGAGCCAGCTGGCGCTTGGGCCGGTGCTTCTGCAGAAGGTGCCGAATCCCTATTTCGGCATCATTCCCCGCTCGTCGTCGCTCGGCGACCCGACCATCACGGTGGCGCAGCTCCTCAAGCCGTTTCCCCAGTACACGACCGTCAGCTACTACCGCAACAACGTCGGCACGACCCGGTATCAGGGCCTGGCGCTCAGCCTCCGGCAGCGCCTGTCGCGCGGGCTCTCGTACACCGTCGCGTACACGCGCTCCAAGCTCGTGGACGACGCGTCGTCGGTCTTCGACGCGTCCATCCTGACGGGTCCGATTGCGAACTATCCCGTCGCCGACAGCTTCAACCGAGGGCTCGAGCGCGACTACTCCACCGGGGACATCCCGCACGTGTTCGTGTCGTCATTCGTGTGGGACCTGCCTGCGGGGCGCGGGCGCGCGTGGGCGCCCAAAGGGTTGCTCGGCGCGCTGGCGAACGACTGGACGCTGACGGGCCTCGTCACGCTCGAGTCCGGCGTGCCCGTTGCCGTCACACAGACGACCAACTTCAACGCGTTCGCCGGCTTCGGCGTGCAGCGCCCGAACCTCGTCGGGGACCCGACCCTGCCGGCCGACCAGCGCACCGCCAGCCAGTGGTTCAACACCGCGGCCTTCACGGTGGCGCCGCAGTTCACGCTGGGCTCCTCGTCGCGTAACCCCGTGCGGGGGCCGTCGTATCGTAACGTGGACCTCGCGGTCGTGCGGCGGGTGCCGGTCGGCCGTGGCCAGGCGCTCGAAGCCCGCGTGGAGGTGTTCAACCTCCTCAACACACCGCCGCTCGGCGCGCCCAACGCAGTGCTCGGCGCGGCGAACTTCGGCACCATCACAACAGCCGGGGATCCGCGGGTCGTCCAGCTGGCGCTGAAGTTCGTCTTCTGACGAGGTGCCCGTCCGGTTTCAAGGTCTCGTCGCGGTTCGTCATCACGGCCGGTCGAGCTTCGCGTCGGGCGGGTAGAAGTCGATGGTCACATCGACTGTAAATGTTTAGAGTGGGTAGTTCGTATTCCCCGCGAGACGCGGTATATGGTTCCGTATGGCCGAGTCTCCTATAGAACGGTTCCGTCTGGAGGAGTGTAAATGACACGTGCTCGAATCCTCGCCGTCGCGCTCGTCTGCACCTGGGCTCTGCATCCTGGCCAGGCCCGTGCCCAACAGCGGGCCGCTGCACCCGCGTGCGACCCTGACAACGGTGGGCTAACCCTGCCACCCGGCTTCTGTGCGCTCGTGGTCACGGAAGGCACTGGCGAGGGGTCGCGCCACATCGTGGTCGCACCGGATGGCGACATCTTCATCACCCGGCATCCGCTCGGCACGCGTCCGGGCGGCATCGTCGCCCTGCGCGACACGAACGGCGACGGCAAGGCGGACATCACGGAAGCGTTTGGCGCCGGCATCACCCACGGCCTCGCCCTGCGCAACGGCTACCTCTACTACGCCACGACGTCCTCGATCGAGCGCTTCAAGATGACGCCGGGCGAACTGAAGCCGGCCGGTCCCGCCGAAGTGATCGTCAGCGGCATGCGCGGGATGGGCGGCCACGCGGACAAAGACATCGCATTCGACGATCGCGGCAACGTCTACGTCAACATCGGGCTGCCGTCGAATGCGTGCGCGGAGATGAAGCAGAACGCCGTCGCGCCAGATCCGTGTCCCCTCCTCGCCGATGGCGGCGGCATCTGGCGGTTCAAGGCCGACGTCGTGGGCCAGCCCTATGCCCGCGAGGCGCGCTACGCCACGGGGATGCGGCAGCCCGTCGCGATCGCCTGGCACAACGGCACGCTGTACGCGGCCATGAACAGCCGCGACTCGCTCAACGTGTTCTACCCCGACAAGTTCACCGCGCAGGAGAACGCCGAGCGTCCCCTCGAGCCGCTCCTCGAAATCAAGGAAGGCGACGCCTACGGCTGGCCGTACTGCTGGCTCGACAGCCAGACGAACAAGATGATCCTCGCGCCTGAATACGGCGGCGACGGCAAGATGGTGGGCCGCTGCGCCCAGTACAAAGAGCCGGTCGCCTCCTTCCCCGCGCACTGGGCGCCCGTCGGCCTGATGCCGTACACCGGCACCCAGTTTCCGGCGCACTACCGGGGAGGGTTGTTCATGGCGGCGCACGGTTCGCACAACCGCACGCCGCTCGAGCAGGCGGGCTACAACGTGACGTTCCAGCCGTTCGCCAACGGGAAGGTATCCGGCAAGTACGAAGTCTTCGCGGATGGCTTCAAAGGCAGCAAGCCCGTCCTGACGCGGAACGACGCGGTCGCCAGGCCCAACGGCACCGCACAGGGCCCCGACGGGTCCTTGTATATCGTCGAAAGCACCAAGGGCAAGATCTGGCGCGTCCTCTACAAGGGAGCCGCGAAATGATGCGCCTCCCGAGCTGCATCGGCCTGGCACTCGTCGCCGTCGCCAGTCGGCCAGGCGTCGCTGTTGGACAGACGCTGCCGGGGGCGACGGGCGGTGTGGCGGCGCGGGCGAATCCGCGGGCGCCACACCCATTCCTCGTCGATCCCACGCCAGGTCTTGCCCGTCACAGACCGGTGGCTCGTGGCTCGCGTAGCGTACGGTTCGCGGAGGAACGGCTATCTGTCCTCCGTTCCGGTGACCTGAGTCGAGGCCTGCGGTGCTCGATCCAACCATCGATACATCGTCCGGCGGCTGATGCCCAGCAGGCGCGCCGCAGCACTCTTGTCGCCGCGCGTCTCACGGAGGGCATGCTCGAGCTGCTTTCGTTGCGCATCCATGAGGAATGCGGGGTCCGCTATCGACACGGACGCTGTCGGGATTGACGCAATGGCCGTCGAGCGCATGGCCGCCAGCACATCACGCTCGCCCAGGATCTTCCCGTCGCTCAGCAAATACGCACGCTCCAAGACGTTACGGAGTTCGCGCACGTTGCCGGGCCACGGCGCCTGCGCCAACGCGTGTTCGGCTGCCGCGGTCATGCCTGTCACGGAACGCTTGGCGCGTTTCGCAATCTCCCGAATGAAGGCCGCCGACAGATACGGAATGTCCTCCCGTCGCTCTCGCAGCGGAACCAGCCGTATCTCCAGCACGCTCAGTCGGTAGTAAAGGTCGCTGCGGAAGCGACCCTTGTCGGCGTCGGCGCGCAGGTCTCGATTCGACGCGGCGATCACGGCCACATCGACGTGCATCCCGCCGAGCGAGCCCACGCGCTGGACCTCGCCGTACTCCACTGCTCGCAAGAGTTTGGCCTGGACCGTCAACGGTAGTTCCCCGATTTCGTCGAGGAACAGGGTGCCCTTGTCGGCGTGCTCGAGGAGCCCGACCTTCGTCTCCGTGGCGCCGGTAAACGCTCCGCGTTGGTGGCCGAACAGCTCGCTTTCGAACAATCCCTCGACGACTGCCGAACAATTTACCGTCACGAACCGGCGCTGCGCGCGGGTGCCGAGCGCATGCAGGGCACGCGCGACCAGTTCCTTCCCTGTCCCTGTTTCCCCCGTCACGAGTACCGTCCGTACGTGCGGCGCAAAGCGCCTTATCGAGTCGAACAGCTCCTGCATGGGAGGACTGCGCCCGACCATGCCGTAGAAGGCGAAAGCATTGGCGACATCGCCGTCGATTCGCAGCAAGCGCTCGCGTCGCTCGATGTCCTGCTTGACGGTCGTCAATAGGCCACCGAGACGTGGAAGGTCGAACGGCTTGGTCAGATAGTCGAGGGCGCCGAGTCTGACTGCCTCGATGGCGGTGTCGATAGTGCCCCCGCCGGTCATCAGAATCACCTGGGACGCCACATTGCCCTCACGAATCGCACGAAGGACTTCGAGGCCGTTTATGTCGGGCATCCGGAGATCGACCATCACGGCATCAGGCTTGAGGACCGGCAGATCTGCGAGCGCCGTGCGGCCGTCTGTTCGGCTCACGACCGCGAACCCGTAGCTCCGGGCGACTCGATCGACCGACGCCAGGACGGCGGGTTCGTCGTCGATCACGAGCAGGGTCGGTTGGCTGTTCATTGTCGGCGCAGAGTCGAGAGCACGAGGACGCACCCGACCTTCAGTGGGTCCGCGGGTCGAGCGCCTCACGGAGCTTCTCCCCGAGTGCTTCAATTGAGAAGGGTTTCTGCAGGAATATGATTCCAGGGTCGAGAATCCCGTGGTGGACGATGGCCTCGTCCGTGTACCCAGACATGTAGATCACCTTGAGCGCGGGCCGCCGCTTGATGAGCTCCGTCGTCAGCTGGGGTCCGCTCCTGCCTGGCATCACCACATCGGTAAGAAGGACGTCGATGGAAGGGTTCTCGTCGAACAAACGCAGCGCTTCTCCTGCGTTGGCCGCGAGCAGGCCCGTGTAGCCCTGTCTGTGCAACATTCTTCCTATCAGTACGCGCAGTCCGTCCGAGTCCTCAACCACGAGCACCGTGCCAGCCGGCGCTGGCTGAGCCAGCACCAACGGCGTATCCGCAACTCGCTCCGCGACCTCGGTCCTCGGGAAATACACTCGGAACGATGTGCCCTTGCCGAGCTCACTGTGAACGTTGACATGTCCGCCACTGCGCATGACGATGCCGTGGACGGTGGCAAGGCCGAGCCCGGTCCCTCTTCCCACCTCCTTCGTGGTGAAGAAAGGCTCGAACAAGCGCGCCTGCACCTCCGGCGAGATGCCGGTGCCAGTGTCGCCCACGATCAGCGCCACATACGGACCTGGTTTCACGCCGAGGTGTGTCGTCGCGTAGTGGTCGTCCAGCTCAACATTGTCTGTCTCGATGGTCAGCGTTCCGCCCATCGGCATCGCGTCCCGGGCGTTCACCGCCAGATTGAGGATGATCTGCTCGATCTGTCCACGATCGGCCAGTACGCCCGCGAGCGCAGAACCGGGCTTCAGCACGACGCTCACGTCTTCACCAATGAGGCGCTGCATCATGACCCGCATGTCGGCTATCACGACGTTGAGGTCGAGTCGCGTCGGTTCGATGACCTGCCGGCGGCTGAACGCGAGCAACTGGCGGGTGAGCCCTGCGGCGCGCGTGCCTGCCTTCTGAATCTCCCCGATATCGGCCTGGCGCGAGTCGTCCGCATCGCCGTCGGCCAAGAGCAGCTCGCAGAATCCCAGAATCACGCTCAGCAGGTTATTGAAATCGTGCGCCACCCCGCCGGCCAATTGTCCGATGGCTTCCATCTTCTGCGCCTGGAGAAACTGCGCCTGCAGGGATTGCCGTTCGGTGACGTCCTGGGAGATACCGATGCCGCGTACCGGTGCGCCCTCTTTGTCGAGAAGAATGCGGCCGGCGCCGCTCAGCCATCGCTCTGTGCCATCGGGCCAGATTGATCGGTTCAGGAGTGCGAACTCACCACCCGTCTTCATGGCCTTCCCGACGGTCTCGAGCACGGATGCCCGATCGTCGGGATGGATGCACTCCATGAACGCCGTGAACGTGCCGCCAAACGCCCCGGCCGCCACGCCGTATTGGGCCTCGATGATGTCCGACCATCGGACCGTCATGGTCGTGCAGTCCATGTCCCAGATCCCGACATGGGCGCTCTTTAACGCGAACCGCATACGTTCTTCCGCGGCACGGAGCGTCTCGCCGGCCTTCTTCTGTTCGGTGATGTCAGCCCCTGCACTGAAGCTTCCGATGACGCGGCCCTGGGCGTCTCGGAGCAGGGTATTGCGCCATTCGAACAGGCGTTCCTCGCCCGACCTGGTGAGAATCGGGCTCTCGACAATGGAGAGCGCCTCCCCGGTCGGGAGACGCCACGTGTTGGCCGGCGCGCTCCGCGTGCGAGCCGGCAGGCACGTCTCGACCCAGTCACGGCCAAGCAACTCGTGCGAGTCCCATCCGAGGACGGCGCACGCGTAGCGATTCACCAGGGTGATGCGACCGTCCGCGTCGAGGGCCAGTAGGACCACGTCGGGCGTATCCAGGTAGCGCTGCGCCCGGTCGCGTTCCTCGCGGAGGGCGCGCTGGGCCTCCGCGAGCAACACCGGCGTGCCGCTGTTCGCATCGACGACCGCATCGATCTGCCCCGAGAGCAGCGCGTAGACAGTCGCCTCGGCTTCAGCGAGTTGCCGTTCGAGAGCACGCGTGTGGCGCTCCTCGCTGGCGTTCATCGCTGCGACAGGGCCATCAGCACCTGGTCCGTATCGTTGAGGCTGCCAATCACCCGTTGCACCGGCAGCGGCAGTAGCTTCAGGAGTGTGGGAGTGACGATGATGCCGTCGGACAGCGCGCGCTTCGGATGCTCGAGGCAATCGACGATTTCGATCTCGTGCGCGGAGGCGAAGTGCTCGTCGCAGATCGCCCGGCAATTGGCGATGGCGCGCACCGAGTTCGGCGCATTGCCCGCAACGTACAGACGCAACCGGATCCGCGCTCGCGGACCTACTCCCAAAGGCCCCGCCGGCTTCGCCGGGTGGTTTTTCGCCACGTTATAACGCTCCGTTCGTGTCGCGGCGACGCCGACTGTTCGTCGTCGATGCGGTGGACGTGCCGCGCCTGCCGTCCTCGTCGGCGTTCCTCATCCGGCGCAGCACGGCGCGGTCGGTCTTACGCAGCGTCGATGCGGATCCGGTCGCGTCGGCCAGCACCGCGATCTCGGCGCTTCGGGCCTCCATCTCCGCCTGTATCACTTTCAGGCGAGCGGCCGCCTCCGCTTGGGACAGCTGCAGCTTGATGCGGTTCAGCTCCGCCGCCGCCTTGGTGCGCCGGGCGCCTGCCCGCTCTTCCTGCTCCCATTCCCAGCGGGCGACACCCATCAGCACCTTCCCCTGGGCGACGAAGACATCGGTCAGCGTCACGCCATCACCGGCCAGCTTCATTTCTCGCACTTGATTGGAATGGCCAGTGCCGCGCGACTTGACGATCGTCAGCGCGCGGTTCCGCTCCCCGTCCTGTACGACGTAGGACAGATGGATCCACGTATCCGCGATGGTCGAGATGCCGGTGGCTGTGGACTCGTCCGTGCTGATGCCGTTCATCAGCGAGGTATTCACGACCGTGATGCCGTTGGACTTGAGGAAGTCGATGAACTGCTGGGCGGCATCGGCCGACGCTGCATGCGGGAGCTTGGCGGACAGGGCAGAAAGCGGATCGACGATCAGACAGCGCGGCTGGTGCTCGCGCACCTTGGCTCGCAACGCGTCGAACTGGTCCTCGACGTTGGTGCCGCGCGTGCGCGTCGAGTACATCCTGAGCTTGCCCGACTTCACATGGGGGGCGAGGTGAATGCCGACCGACTGGAGGTTGCGTACGATCTGCGAGGCGCCCTCATCGAAGCTTACGTACAGGGCGCGTTCGCCACGCGTGCAGGCCGCGGCGGCGAAGAGCCCGGACAGCGTCGATTTGGCGGTACCGGGCGCGCCCGAGATGAGCACGTTGCTGCCACGGTAATAGCCCCCGCTCAGCATGTGGTCCAGGCGAGGCAGGCCCGACGAGATCCGTTCGTTGGTGACGACGCACTTCAGTTCCGCGGGACCGCGATTGCGCAGCTGCATGCCGTTGGCCGAAAGCGAGATCGGAAACTCGTCCCCGGCAAAATCCGAGCCGCGGTACTTCATGACCCTGAGATTGCGGAAGGCCGACCCGTCCACCACCTGGTGCCGGAGGACGACCACGCAATCGACCATGAACTGCAGAAACCCGTAGCGGTGATCGGCGTCGCTGTTGCCGCCTTTTTGTGTGATGATGCCGGTCAACCCCGTCTGTGCCAGCCAGTCCCGGATGCGATAGATCTCGCGACGCTCGGCGGGCGGATCGTCAAGCAGGCCGAGCAGTACGTCGATCCCGTCGAAGACAATGCGCCTGGCGTGGATCTCCTGGGCTTTGGCGTGAAGGAGGGTGAGCATCCCGATGAGGTCGAATTCCCCGGACTTCACGACCTCAGGGGTCAGACGCGCGTCGAGGAAGAAGAGCTTCTTTCTCGCGAGCGCAGGAAGATCCCAGCCGAAGGTCGCGGCATTGGCCACGATTTGGCGCGTGCTCTCCTCGAAGGCGACGAAAATCCCGGCCTCCTTGCCGACGTGTGCGCCGTTGACCAGCACCTGGAGCGCGAACACCGTCTTGCCGCAGCCTGGTCCACCCGTCACAAGCGTCGTACGTCCGAGCGGAAGGCCCCCGTAGGTAATCTCGTCGAACCCTTGGATGCCGGTCCGCGCTTTCGTCATGGTCTCGCGTGGAGACTCACTCTTCATGGCATTTCCCCCTATGGCGCCAGGTCGGCGCGGCGGCTGTCCTGAAGCGCGAGCCCCGAAACGGGGGAGTTCCGGGACCTCGCCGTTCTCCATCCTGACCTACCCGGGAAACCTCCCGGTGTCTCCTTTTGAACAGGCGCTGGAGCGCCGCGCAAACCTATCGGGCGGGGGCGCGGGCGAGACCGAAGTACGCAGCCTTGCTGATGATGTGCCCGTCCATCGCCTTCAGCAGCTCTTCGCGGGTCGTGCTGGCCGGCAGCGCGAGCTTCGTGTCGAGCGCGTAGAAATCGAAGACGTAGTGGTGGGGTGCACCCGGGCCAGGCCCGGGGCCGAAATACGACGGCGGCTTCCCCATGCGGGCATTGATCCCAGGGCCGTTGCGCGTGCCATCGGGCAGGTCGCCTCCGTCCAGGCCCTCGGGCAATCCTTTCGCCGTGCCAGGGATGTTGAATACGGTCCAATGCAGCGTGTCGGTGGTGCCTTTGTTCGTGGCGTTCTCGATGTCGTGGAAGACGATGGCGTAGCTCTGGAGCGCCTCGGGCGCCGCCGCTGGGGCGGCGCCAATCATCCAGTGGAATTCGAACGCCGGCGACTTGTTGTCGCCGCGCATCGCGTTCCGCATGGGCACTTCCCCGCCATCGGGCCACGCAGGGGACGTCACCGACAGGCGCGGCGGCATCGGCGGGGGCGCACCCCCTGGTGCGGCCGCGGGCGCCTGCGCGAAGGCGGCCGTTACCCCAGTAAGGGCGAGCACTACAGCTGAGCAGCCGAATCGTTGGATGAGGGTCACGGGAAGAGTCTACAACTTCCTGCTATCATTCGCCCGCGTCCCGCGCAGCGTCTCCGCTGGCGGGTATGGAGGAATCCGATGAAGCGCTTTCGAATCCTGGCCACGGCGTTCTTGTGCGCGTGGGCAGTCAGTCCGACGCCGGTTCGTGCCCAGCGGCCGGCCGCGGCACCCGCGTGCGACCCCGACAACGGCGGGCTGACGCTCCCGGCTGGCTTCTGCGCGCTGGTCGTCACCGAGGGCACGGGCGAGGGCGCCCGCCACCTCGTCGTCGCCCCGAACGGCGACATCTTCATGAGCCGGCGGCCGCTCGGCACCCGCCCGGGCGGCATCGTCGCGTTGCGGGACACCAACGGCGACGGCAAGGCGGACGTCACCGAGGTCTTCGGCAACGGCAACACGACCGGCATCGCGCTCAGAAACGGCTATCTCTACTACGCCACGACCAAGTCGATCGAGCGCGTCAAGATGACGCCAGGCGAACTGAAGCCGGCGGGCCCGGCGGAAATCATCGTCGGCGGCCTGCCGGGCACCGGCGGCCACGCGGACAAGGGCATCACGTTCGACGAGCGCGGCAACGTTTACGTGAACGTCGGGCTCCCGTCGAATGCGTGCGCGGACCTGGCGCCGCATGCCGTCGCGCCGGATCCGTGCCCCCTGCTCGAGGACGGCGGCGGCATCTGGCGGTTCAAGGCGGATGTCGTCGGCCAGCAGTATTCGCGCGCGGCCCGCTACGCCACGGGCATGCGCCAGCCCCTCGCCATCGCCTGGCACAACCAGACGCTCTACGTCGTCATGAACAGCCGCGATTCGCTCGACAAGTTCTTTCCCGAGAAGTTCACCGCCCAGGAAAACGCGGACCGACCGCTCGAGCCGCTCTTCGACGTCAAGGAAGGCGACGTCTACGGCTGGCCCTACTGCTGGCTCGACGCGCAGACGAACACGATGGTGCTGGCACCGGAATACGGCGGGGACGGCAAGGTGGTGGGCCGCTGCGCGCAGTACAAGATGCCCGTCGCCTCGTTCCCGGCGCACTGGGCGCCGGTCGGGCTCGTCCCCTACACGGGCACGCAGTTTCCCCAGAAGTACCAGGGCGGCCTGTTCGTGGCGTTCCATGGCTCGCACGATCGGAACAGCGGGCTCGCGCAAACCGGGTTCAACGTCGTGTTCCAGCCGCTGGCCAAGGGGAAGGTCTCTGGCCCGTACGAGGTGTTCGCGGACGGCTTCAAGGGCGCGAAGCCCGTCATCACGAGGAACGACGCCGTGGCCAAACCGAACGGCGTGGCACAGGGGCCCGACGGCTCGATCTACGTCGTGGAGAGCAACAAGGGCAAGATCTGGCGGATTCTGTACAAGGGCGCGTCCAAGTAAGCCGCGTCTCGAAGTCAGCTCCTGACTGCCGGAGGCGGTGTCTGAGGCAGTGACGCCTCGCCCCGCGCGGCCGCTGCGGTCAGCGTGGCCGCCTGGATGGCGGCCGCAATCTCCTGGAGGTCCTTTTCAAGCCCCACGACTTCCAAGGCGTGCGAATCGTGCCCCACGGCCTCGTCTAGCCGGTTCCTGTTGGTGGTGGTGACGACCAGCCCGCGTCCCTTCATCGCCGGCCCGGTGCTTACCTTTGTGAAATAGGCCCAGTTGTCGTCATAGGGAGGGGACAGATCGAAGATGACGACCTCGGGGTTGTGTGCGGCCAGATACTCGTCGATGTTGACCGTCCCTTTCTTGAGGTCCGCGAGGTGGCACCACACTAACGACTGGCCGGTGCCGTGCGCGGTCAACAGATTGCGCACCATATCGACCGTGTCGTCGCTGGCA
>JBEQUD010000193.1:0-8486 GCA_040349235.1 Acidobacteriota bacterium | reverse complement strand
GGCGACGACGCGGCCGGCGGTTTCGGCCGCCACGCTCGCCTGTTCCTCCGCGGTCAGGGAACCTGTGACGCGGATGAAGCGGGCGACGAGTTGCTCGGTGGCTGCCGCCGGGGCGACGGCGACGGTGGCCGCTCGGTTCTGGGCCTGGACGCCGGGCGGCGGCGTCTTGCCGTCCGCCGCGCGGCACCCGCTCCAGACCAGTCCGGCCATGACGAGCAGCGCGGCGGCGGAATGCGAGCCAGTGGTGCGATTCATCATCAACTCCTCGGTGTGGGCGCGGACGCATCCGCTTGCGGGGCGTCGAACGGACAATCAGTTGGGCTGGTCGAGCGCAGGACGACGCCGGCTTCGAGACCGGCCAAGGTAACGGCAAGCACGTCCTCGGCCAGGCGGTCGGCGTCCTCTGCTGGCGCGAAGCGATCGGACAGGCGCATGACGGCCACCCCTAGCAGCCCCATCATCAGGACCCGGGACGCGACGTGCGGCTGAACAGTGGCCGGGAAGATGCCCTCGTCGATGCACTGCTGGATTGCGGCGATGAGTCGCCCCTTGTTTTCGCGGGCGAACGCGAAACGCTCGTACTCCCGGCAGATGCGGGGCACGGAGCGGTCCACGAACATCAGCGCGAAATATTGAGGGTGCTGCCGGCTGAAGTCGTACAGGCGCCAGAACCTGTCGCGCAGCCGCTCGAGCGCGGGCAGCCGCGCGAGCTGTTCGGCCGTCTCCGCGTCGGACGGTGTGCCGAGCAGGCGGAATCCTTCTTCCGCGAGGGCGTAGAAGATGTCGTCCTTGCTCGGAAAATAGCTGTAGATGGCGGCCGGGCTGTACTCGATCCGCTCGGCTATCTTGCGGATCGAGACGTTGTTGTAACCCTCGCTGACGAAGAGCTCGCGCGCGGCGTCCAGAATCGCGCGGTGGACTGCGTCGCGGTCGCGCTCGTGCCGTTCTTTGATGCCCATGTTTGCTAAAACCCCGAACTATTGAACACTGTTCAGACAATACGATGAACGGTGTTTACTAGTTCAACATCGTTAGACGCTGAAGTTCCTGGAAGGTTTCAAAGGGTGCCGGATGCGGCCCGGAGGAGTAGCATGTAGGGGACTTCGCACCAGATTTCATGTCGTTTCCGCTTCGCTACCAGCTCGCCCTGGCCCTGGTGGGCCTGAACATTGTCGGGACCGCGGCGGTCGCCGGTTTTGCCTACCGTGCGTCGCGGCGGACCTTGGAGACGCAGGCGGTCCGCGCGGTGGCGGTCGTTGCGCAGGAACGTGAAATCACGCTCGTGCAGCTGCTGCAGCGCCGCCAAGAGCGCATGGACGCGTTTCTGGCCAGCACGGAGTCGCTCTGCGCGGAGCGCGGGCCGAAGGGCACGTTCGGCTGGGAAAACGAGTGCGTCCGGGTCGCGCTGAGCGGCTTTCAGACTGCCGAACGCGCCACCGGCGCCGAACTTCGATACGCCGACCGGCCGCTGGCCGCAGGCGGCGACTGGAAAGGGCTGGCGAACGTGACCCCGGCCCCGCAGCTGGCGACGATCTCGACGAGCGCGGGCCGCGGCGAGTACACGATGCAGGCAGTCAGAGAGCGGCTGACGCTGCGCGTGCGGGTTGCCCTCGACGACATCGACGCCCTGTTCCAGGACCGTTCGGGCCTCGAGGCCAACGGCGAGGTCTTTCTCGCGGATGCGGACGGGCGCCTGCTCACGCACACACGGTACCCCGTGCCCGCCGGGCAGTCAGTCCTGGACGGTCCCGTACGGTCGTGTCTGTCGGGCGCGACGGGTGACGCCCTGGCCCCCGACTACCGCGGCACGGCGGTGATGAGCGGCTTTCGTCCGGTGCCCGCGATCGGCGGCGGCTGCATCGTCGCCAACGTGCAGTATGCCGACGCGCTCGTGCCCATCCAGCGGCTCGGCCGGCTGTTTGCCTTCGCGTCGATGGGGTTCGTCCTCGCCGGCGCGGTTGTGTCGCTGGTCGTTGCGCGCGCGGTCACCAAGCCGATTGCGCGTCTGGCCGCCTCCGCGCGTGCGCTCGAGGCGGGCCAGTTCGGCCAGCCCGTGCCCGTCGCGGGCCCCTCCGAGGTGCGGCAGCTGGCGCGGGCGCTCTCGAGCATGGCGCAGTCGGTCGGTAGCCTGGTTCAGCGCGAGCACGACGCGCGGCTCGCGGCCGAGGCCGCCAACCGCACGAAAGACGACTTCCTGGCGATGGTGTCGCACGAACTACGGACGCCCCTCAACGCGATCCTCGGCTGGGCGGCCATCATGCTCAACCACCAGGGCGACGAGGCCGTGGCGACAAAGGCGCTGCACGCGGTCGAGCGCAGTGCGCGGACCCAGGCGCGGCTCATCGACGAGCTCCTCGACGTCTCGCGCATCGTCAGCGGGCGGCTGCGCCTCAGCCCGCCCGTGCCGGTCTCGATGGGCACGATCATCGACGCCGCGCTCGAGGCCGTTCGGCCCTCCGCGGACGCAAAGTCCCTGGACATCCAGAAGCGCTTCTCGGACGAGGGCATGGTCGTGGGGGATCCGGACCGGCTGCAGCAGGTGGTCGGCAACCTCCTCTCGAACGCGGTGCGTTTTACGTCCGACGGCGGACGGATCGAGGTGACGATGGACACCACGGCGGACGCCGTGGAAGTTCGCGTCGCCGACAACGGGATGGGGATTCCCCCGGCGTTCCTCCCGCACGTGTTCGAGCGCTTCCGCCAGGTGGACAGCAGCACGACGCGCACGCACGGCGGGCTCGGCCTCGGCCTCGCCATCGCGCGCCATCTGGTCGAACTGCACGGGGGCAGCGTGCGGGCAGAGAGCCCCGGGCCCGGGTTGGGGGCGACGTTCACCGTGCGCCTCGCGCGCTCGGACGCGCCGGCCCCGGCGGCGCGTCCGCTGCCGCCCGCGTCGGCGCCGTTCCCGCCAGCGTTTCTGGCGGGCGTCCGTGTGCTCCTCGTGGACGACGACGCGGAGACGCGCCAGGTGCTCTGCGCCATCCTCGAAGAGGCGGGGGCCTCGACCACCGCGGTGGCGTCCGCCGAGGAAACGCGCGCGTTCCTCGAACACGAACCAGCCGACCTGCTCATCGCCGACATCGGCATGCCCAAGGAGGACGGCTACGCGCTGATGCGCTCGGTGCGGGCGCTCGCCTCGGCGAGCCGCTCGCGGATCCCCGCCATTGCGCTGACGGCGCACGCGCGGCGCGAGGACGTCGCCAAGGCGCTCGAATCAGGTTTCCAGATGCACGTGGCCAAGCCGGTCGATTTCTCGCGGCTGCTCTCGGCGGTTGCCGCGACACTCGGCCACGCGACGGCGTGAGCGCCGTCCATCACGCCCGCCACGCCAGGAGATGACGATGACCACTGAAGACGACATTACGCGCCAGGTGCTCGAACGGCTCGACGGCACCCCGAATCCGCGCACGCGACAGATCCTCAAGAGTCTCGTCGCCCACCTGCATGCGTTCGTGAAGGACGTCGCGCTGACGGAGCAGGAGTGGTTCGAGGGGATTCAGTTCCTCACGGCCACGGGCCAGAAGTGCGACGACACGCGGCAGGAATTCATTCTGCTATCCGACACCCTCGGCGTGTCGATGGTCGTCGATCTCCTCAGCAACCGAAAGCCGGCCGGCGCCACGGAGTCCACGGTCTTCGGTCCGTTCCACCGCGACGGCGCGCCCGAACTGTCCGACGGCGCCAGCATGGCCGCGGCCGATCCGCGCGGCGTCCCCGCGATTATCTCCGGGCGCGTCCTCGGCATCGACGGCCGGCCCATTGCCGGCGCGCTCCTCGATGTCTGGCAGGCCAACTCCGAAGGCTTCTACGATTCGCAGCTCCCCACGCGGGAGACGCTGCAGATGCGCGGGAAGTATCGGACCGGCGCGGACGGGCACTTCTCTGTGGTGACGACGCGCCCGGTCGCGTACCCCATCCCGACCGATGGGCCGGTCGGCGACATGCTCCGGGCGACCAATCGCCACGCGATGCGACCGGCGCACGTCCATTTCGTCGTGGCCGCGGACGGGTACGAACCCGTCACCACTCACATCTTCGACGCGGGCGATCCACAGCTGAAGAAGGGCGACACCGTGTTCGGCGTCAAGGACTCGCTTGTCGCGGTCTTCACGGACCACACCGCGGACGAGCCGGCGGTCGCCGGCGGCCGCGCGTTCGGTCGCCCGTTCGTCACGGCCCACTTCGACTTCGTTCTTGCGCCGGCCGCTCGCGGCGCCCGCGCATGAGGGGCGCGACGACCGACCCCCTGGGCCGTTCGACGCCGCCCGGCGAATTCGCGGTACCCGCACCCGCCACGCCCACGCTGCCTGTGGCCGAGAGCCCCCTGCGGTTTCCCGTCCGGCGAATCTACTGCGTCGGGCGGAACTACCTGGCCCATGTGAAGGAACTCGGCAACGACGTGAAGGCGCTGCCGGTTTTCTTCGCCAAGGCCGCGGACATGATCGTGCAGAACGGATCGTCGGTACCGTATCCGCCACTCACGACCAACTTCCATCACGAGGTGGAGCTCGTGGCGGCGATCGGCCTGGGCGGGACGGACATTCCCGTCGAAGGGGCGCTCGACCACGTGTATGGGTACGCCGTCGGGCTCGACATGACGCGCCGCGACCTGCAGCAGGCGGCCGCGAAAGTGGGGCGCCCGTGGGAAGGGGGCAAGTCCTTCGACCACTCGGCGCCCTGTTCGGCCGTGCACCCGGTCGCCGCGGTCGGCCATCCGCGGCAGGGCCGGATCCACCTGTCCGTGAACGGCGAGACGCGTCAGGACGCCGACCTCTCGAGCATGATGTGGAATGTCGCCGAGATCCTCCATCACCTGTCGCAGCAGGTGGGGCTCGCGCCGGGCGACCTGGTCTTCACCGGGACGCCGGAGGGCGTGGGGCCGGTGGTGCGAGGCGACCGCATCGTGGCCGCGATCGACGGCCTCGACGAGCTCAGTATCAGCGTGGTGTAGATCCGCGCGGTGTCGGGCGCGCCGGCCGCCCGAGCCGGCGAGCTACTTCCACAGGTCGCGGAGCCGGTGCCCGCCGTCCTTCAGCCGATCCAGCGCCCGTTTGGCCCACGCGAATTCCGCCGAGAGGATGAGCAGGCCGAGACCGATCGTGACGATGCCCGGGCCCGGCAGCACCAGCATGGCCACCCCCAGCGCGAGCACCGTGAACCCGACGAGCGCTCGGACCACGATCTTCAGCCGGCGCATGGCGTTGCCTAGCTGCCTTCCGCGTCGTCCGTGATGTCCGACGGCACGACACGCGCTTTCCCGAAAATCCACGCGATGAGGATGCTGAGCAGGTAGAGCGCCACCATGGGCGCCGCGAAAATCGTCTGCGTCACCATGTCGCCGGTCGGCGTGATGACGGCCGCGGCCACGAAGATGAGCAGCAACGCGTAGCGGAAGCTCCGCCAGAGGAAGCGGGCGCTGACGAGGCCGATTTTGGCCAGGAAGAACACGACCGTCGGCATCTGGAATACCACGCCCATGCCGAGCAGCATCTTCGTGTACAGGTCGAAGACGTCCTCGAGCTTGGGCATGAAGACCAGGTCGGGCGTGTTGAAGCTGGCGAAGAACGCCATCATGTACGGGAAGGCGACGTAGTGGGTGAACGCCGCGCCGGCCACGAACCCGAGCGTCGTGAACAGCGCGAACGGCACGGAGAACCCGCGCGCGCTCTTCGGGACGATGGGCGACACCACCTGCCAGAGCTGGTACATGATGTACGGCATCGCGAGCACGACGCCGACGATGAGCGAGATCTGGATGTAGAGGCCGAATGCCTCGCCCGGCTGCGTGTAGATAAGGCGGGTGCCGCTCGGCAGGGCGTGCCGCGTCGGGCCGAGGAGAAAGGCGACGACCTGGTTGACGAAGGCGAAGCCGAGCAGCACGCCGACACAGGCGGCGATGACCGAGCGGACGAGCCGGCGGCGGAACTCGTCGAGCCGCTCGAGGATGGAGATGTTCGCGAACAGCCCATCGAAGAGCGGGGACGGTTCTTCCGCGCGCGACCGACCGGTCGAGAAAGGGACGAGGGCCATCCGCTACTTCGACGCCGGCGTGCTCTGCAGCAGCTCGCGGATGCCGCCGAGCGAGGCCATGACGCCGCTGGCTTCGTACGGCAGGAAGACGAGCTTCTGCGCGTCGGTGGCGATTTGTCCCAGGGCCTCGAGATAGCGCTGCGCAATCAGGTACTGCGCGGGGTTGCCGGCGGTCCCGATGGCCTGGGCGACAGCCTGGATCGCCTGTGCCTCGGCCTGCGCCACGCGCATACGCGCCTCGGCCTGGCCTTCCGCCGCGAGGATCGCCGCCTGCTTCGAGCCCTCGGCGTTGACGATCTGCGATTGCTTCTGGCCCTCGGCGCGCAGGATGGCCGAGGCCTTCTCGCCCTCTGCTGTCGTGACGACCGCGCGGCGGGTCCGCTCCGCGGTCATCTGCTTCTCCATCGTCAGTCGGATTTCCTCGGGCGGGTTGATGTTCTTGAGTTCGATCCGCATGACCTTGACGCCCCACTGCTGGGTCGCCGAGTCGAGGGCCGCGCGCAGCTGGGAGTTCGTCGTGTCGCGGGAGGACAGCGTGTGGTCGAGGTCGAGCTGTCCGATGACGTTGCGCAGCGCGGAGAGCGTCATCTGCTCGAGGCCCCACCGCAGGTTCTGCACTTCGTAGGTCGCGCGGACGGGGTCCACGATGACGGAATAGATGACCGCGTCCACCTCCATCGTGACGTTGTCGCGCGTGATGACCGGCTGCGGCTCGATCTTCGTGATCTGCTCGCGGAGGTCGATCGTGTCGCGTACCGAGTCGAGAAACGGCAGGATGGTGTTGAGGCCGGCTTCGGCCGTGCGGTGGTACTTGCCGAGCCGCTCGATGATCATCACCTGCTTCTGCGGGACGATTTTGATCGTCTTGAGCATGACGATCAGGCAGAAGAACGCGAAGGCGAGCAGGACCACCATCATGTGCGTGTAACCTCCAGCACGATACCGTCTGCGCCGACGACGCGGATGCGCGCGCCGGCTCCGATGCGCTCGCCGCTCCGCGCGGCCCAGTCCTCGCCGCCGACGTTGACGCGCCCGCCGCCGATGGTCGGGTCGATATCCTGTGTCACGATACCGTCCTTGCCGGCGAGCTGTTCGGTCCGGGACGGCACGCCCGGCCCCTGCAGCCGGGTCAGGAGCCGGTTGCGCAGCAGCAGTACGGAGACGGCCAGGACGACCGCGAACACCACGATCTGCATCGGCAGCGCAAGCCCGATGGCGGCGATGCCTGCCGCGGCCACGGCGCCGAGGGCGGCGAAGGCCAACCCGAAGTGCGGGATGGAAACCTCGACGATCGCGGCGATGAGGGCGAATACCAGCCAGAGCAGCGCCGGCCCGTCGAGGAAGGACATGGCAGACGAAAAGTATACGCCAGGCGGTAGATCGGCACCTGACACACCTGTCGGATACGCTTTTCGACCGACAAGTTCGTCCGTTGGCGTTGTACCTCGGCCGCGGGGCGGCATAATGCTGAACAGCACTCCAACATTGCTGCGAAGCGAGCCCTGAGACCTTGAGCATCCACATCGCCCTGAACCACGTCACCCACTACCGGTACGACCGCGAGGTCGAGCTGTCCGCACAGCTCGTCCGGCTCCGCCCGGCGCCGCACTGCCGGACGACGATCCTCTCGTATTCGCAGCGCGTCACGCCCGAGGACCATTTCATCAACTGGCAGCAGGACCCGCAGAGCAACTACGTGGCGCGCCTCGCCTTCGAGCAGCGCGTGCGCGAGTTCCGTGTGGAGATCGATCTCGTCGTCGAGATGGCGGTCTACAACCCGTTCGACTTCTTCCTCGAGCCCGAGAGCGAGCACTTCCCGTTCGTCTACAACGAGGAGCAGCTCCACGAGCTGCAGCCGTTTCTCAAGACCGACCCCCTCACGCCGCGGCTCGCCGCCTATGTGCAGGGCATTCGGCGGGATCGGCGTCGGACGGTCGATGCGCTCGTTGACATCAACCGGCAGCTCCAGCAGGACATCCGCTACGGCATTCGCCTCGAGCCCGGCGTGCAAACCCCCGAGCAGACGCTGACGCTGGCCTCGGGCTCGTGCCGCGATACGACCTGGCTGCTCGTCCAGGTGCTGCGGCACCTCGGGCTGGCCGCGCGGTTCGTCTCGGGCTATCTGATCCAGCTCGTCGCCGACGTGAAGGCCGTCGATGGCCCGAGCGGTCCGGAGCGCGACTTCACCGACCTCCACGCCTGGTGCGAGGTGTACCTCCCCGGCGCCGGGTGGATTGGCCTGGATCCCACGTCGGGGCTGCTGGCGGGCGAAGGCCACCTGCCGCTGGCCTGCACGCCCGAGCCGTCGAGCGCCGCGCCGGTCTCGGGCGCGGTCAGCGAGTGCGAGACCGAGTTCCACCACGCGATGTCGGTGACGCGTATCTACGAGTCGCCGCGCGTCACCAAGCCCTACACCGACGCCGCGTGGACGTCGATTGTGACGCTCGGCCACCAGG
>JBEQUD010000181.1:0-5951 GCA_040349235.1 Acidobacteriota bacterium | reverse complement strand
GGTGGCGGCTGGCATCACGGCCGCGGCCTTCACGACGCTGGCACTCATCGCGATTGCGTGGGGCCTTGCGCACGTGGCCGTGGGCGTCCCGCTGCGGCGCCGGCGTCACTGGTCCCGCATGCTCGCGCTGATGTTGGGCTCGGTGGACCTGCTGCTGTTGCCCTACGGCACCGCGCTCGGGTGCTACGCGCTCTGGGTGCTGCTCGGCGAAGAGGGGAAGACGCTCTTTCGCGTCACTGACGGGGCGCTTCCTGACGCCCCGCGTTGACGCCAGCCGTCGGGGCGGGCTGGACCTCCCGAAGCAACTGCGCAATCGCCCCGTAGTACACCGCCCGATCGACGCTGTACGCGTTCTCATGTCCGCCCTTGACGTCCACGAAGCGTTTCGGCTCGCGGGCTGCGTCGAACAACCGCCGTCCGTACCGGTAGGGAATCACCGTGTCTTCCGGCGAGTGGAGGAAGAGCTTGGGCATCGCGACCGAGGGGATGCGATCGATAGAGGGAAACCGCTGCGTGGCGATCAGGCTGACGGGCAGGAACGGGTAGAGTTCCTGGCCGCGTTCGACGACTGACGTGTAGGCCCCCTCGACGACGAGCGCCGCTGCCGGCACGCGCGAGGCGAGCTCGATCGCGACGCCGCTCCCCAACGAGTGCCCGAAGATGACCACATGGTCCGGCGGTACGTGCCGCGTGCGGGTGAGGTACTCGTAGGACGCCGTGGCATCGGCGTACAGCCCCTGCTCGTCTGGCGTCCCCGTGCTGTCTCCGAAACCGCGATAGTCGAAGGCGAGCAGGTTCACGCCGATGTCGCGCATCAGGGAGTAGAACTCCGGCCGCTGTGCGTACCCGACGTTCCCGAGGTTGCCGTGGCAGATGAGCAGCCACATGTTCGACGCTGGCGTGCCGGCCGCAGGCACGATCCAGGCGGCCAGCGTGACCCCATCGGACGACGGATAGCTGACACGCTCTTCGTGCAGGCCAAAGGCGGGATCCGGCGCCGCGACGTGGCGTTCCGCCGGCTGGAAGATGAACGACCGCTCGTTGAACCGGAGGTAGGCCACGACGCCCAGGTAGCCCAGCGCGACGAGAATGGCGAGTCCGGTCATCATGCGGCGCACAAGCCGTCTGCCAGATTCTTGCATACGCGCATTCTGCATGGCGCCGTGCACCCAGTCCAGCGTCAGGCCGCCGCGTTTCCTTCTGGACCCCCTACGGTTCGTCGCGCGTCCCGGCAGGGGTCCATGGCCCGCAGCGCACGATGCGCGCGAGTGTGCGCCAGCTTCCGCGCGCCACGCCGTCACGTTCGATCGCGACTTGCGCGTAGTGGCTACAGGACGGGGTGAAGCGGCAGCGCAGCCCCATGCGCGCGGCGATGGGCGACAGGCGGTGCTGGTACATGCGAACCGCGCTAATGGCCTCCGCCTTGGGCGTCGTGAGCACGAGCGTCGTCAGGGCCAGCATCACCAGGCAGGCCATGCCCATCGCGCCGACCAGGGGCGTTCTCCAACCACCCAATTACCTGATCGTCCCAATTACTGGATCGTCTACGTGTATCACCGGTCGGCGTAGCGGCTGATGCCGGGCAGCACGAGCCGGCCGCCGTTGGTTGCCTTGACGATGGCCGCCAGGTGCAAGCCGAGCACGCCCACCCAGGCAAACACGAGCAGCACGCTGAGCACGCACCCGAGCCCGAGCGTCGCGAGGCTGACGAGGCTCGTCACGATGACGTAAACGACGAAGAGGACAAGCTCGGCGATCATGAGCACGATGCCGTGCCGGGCGTGCCACTGCACGTCGGCGTCCTGTTTCTCGACGAGCAGCGGCACGAGGGCCAGCAACCAGAGGTACGCCAGCACGATCATCAGGCCGCGATTTGGCGATGCGTTGGACATCGTTGGGGACGGCGCCCGAGTGTACGATATTCTTGACGATATGCAACCTGACCAGGCGGCCGTCCTCGACGCCCTGAAGGTGGTTCGGGACCCGGACCTCAACAGCGATATCGTGAGCCTCGGCTTCATCAAGAACCTGACGGTGGACAACGGCCACGTGGCGTTCACCATCGAGCTGACGACCCCTGCGTGCCCGGTCAAGGAGCAGATGCGCGATCAG
Organism: Acidobacteriota bacterium; assembly: GCA_040349235.1. Taxonomy (GTDB): domain Bacteria; phylum Acidobacteriota; class Vicinamibacteria; order Vicinamibacterales; family CAVVIG01; genus JBEQUD01. Next base: position 3,839 of record JBEQUD010000181.1, on the reverse strand, counting down.
GCGCATGCGGCCGTCATCCGGGTGCCCGGCGTGCGGGCCGTTGACGTGACGATGGGCGCCCGCGTTCGCGAGGCCGTTGACCCGGCGAGCGGCCGGGCCGCGGTGCCAGGCGTCAAGAACATCATCGCGGTCGGCGCGGGCAAGGGCGGAGTCGGCAAGACGACCGTGGCCGTCAACCTCGCGCTGGCGCTGGCCAAGTGCGGCAGCAAGGTCGGCATCATCGATGCGGACATCTACGGGCCGAACGTGCCCATGATGCTCGGCCTCCGCACGGAACTGACAACGGACGGCGAGAAGATTGTGCCGGCCGAGAAGTTCGGCCTGCAGGTCATCTCCATGGCGTTTCTCACCAAGGACGACGCCCCGATCATCTGGCGCGGGCCCATGCTGCACGGCGCGCTGCAGCAGTTCTTCCGCGAGGTGCGCTGGGTCGATCTCGACTATCTCGTGGTCGATCTGCCTCCGGGCACCGGCGACGTGGTGCTCAGCCTCAGCCAGACCGTCAACGTCGCGGGGGCGGTCGTCGTCACCACGCCGCAGCAGGTGTCGCTCGCGGACAGCCGGCGCGCGATGGCGATGTACAAGAAGCTCAACATCCCGGTCCTCGGCATCGTCGAGAACATGAGCTACTTCGTCTGTCCCAGCTGCTCGCACGAGGCCGACATCTTCGGGCACGGCGGCGGCGAGGGCATGGCGACGGAGTTCGACGTGCCGTTTCTTGGTCGCATCCCGATCTCCCAGCCGATCCGCGAGGGCAGCGACAGCGGCGTGCCGCTGCTCGTGGGCGATCCGGAATCGCCTGCCGCCCGGGCCTTCGTGGCGGCGGCCGAACGGACCGCCGCGCGCGTGTCGATCGCCAGCTATCAGCGTCCGACCATCCCGTTGACGGTGGTGCAGTGAAGGGCCCGGGCACCGGCCGGTGAACCTGTCCTTCACGAAGCACACGCTCGCGAACGGCCTCGACGTGCTCCTGCACGAGGACCACGACTGTCCCATCGTGGCCATCAACGTCTGGTACCACGTGGGCTCGAAGAACGAGAAGCCCGGACATACCGGCTTCGCCCACCTCTTCGAGCACCTGATGTTCGAGGGCTCCGCGCACCACGACCACGGCTACTTCCAGCCGCTGCAGGGCGCCGGCGCGTCGCTGAACGGATCCACCAACGCGGACCGGACGAACTACTGGGAGGTCGTGCCGACCAACGCGCTCGAGCTCGGGCTCTGGATGGAATCGGACCGCATGGGCTATCTCCTGCCCGCGCTGACGGACGCGAAGTTCGAGAACCAGCGCGCCGTCGTCCTGAACGAGCGGCGTCAAAACTACGAGAACCGGCCTTATGGCCTGAGCGCGATGGCGATTCTCGCCGCGCTGTATCCACCCGACCATCCGTACCACTGGACCACGATTGGGGAAGTCGCGGATCTGAACGCCGTCCGACTCGACGAGGTCCACGCGTTCTTCACGCGCTACTACCACCCGGCCAACGCTTCGATCGCGCTGGCGGGGGATATCGATTCGGCACGCGCCCTCGCACTCGTACGCGACTACTTCGAAGGCATCCCGCCCGGCGAGCCCGTGTCGCGCGTGCAGGCCGACGCGGTGCTCGACGCCGATGTCCGGCTGCTGCTCGAGGACCGGGTGGAACTGCCGCGGCTGTACCTGGCATGGCTCACCCCGGCGATGTTCGCCAACGGCAAGACGTCGCGTCTCTACAAGCGCTTGGTCTTCGAAGAGCGCATGGCCACCGACGTCTCCGCGTCGCAGAACTCGCGGGAGATTGGCGGCTACGTCCAGATTGCCTCCACCGCCGCGCCCGGGCACACCCTGGCGGATATCCGGCGGGTCATCCTCGAAGAGATAGGCCGCTTCGCGCAGGAAGGGCCGACGGAGGACGAGGTGAGCCGCGGGCGCATCCAGGCCGAGACGCAGTTCGTGTTCAGGCTGCAGACGGTGGGGGGATTCGGCGGGAAGTCCGATCAGCTGAATGCCTACAACATCCTCCTGCGCGATCCGGGCTACTTCGAACGCGACATGCAGCGCTATCTGTCCGCGACTGCTGGTTCCCTGCGGGACACGACCCGGCGCTATCTCGACGGGACGCGCCACGTGACGCTGAGCATCGTGCCGTCGGGGCGCGTCGAGCTCGCCGTCCCGGACTCGCGTCCCGTGGACGTGTCATGAGCGCGGCGTTCGTGCGCCCGTCCGTGCGCCCGTTGCGGAGGGTGGCGTGATGGCGATCGATCGCTCTCGCCTGCCCGAACCCGGCCCGTCGAGCGTGGCCACCTTCCCCGCCATCGAGAAGTCCGGGCTGCCAAACGGCATGGCCGTCTGGACGGTCCGGCACGCCCAGGTGCCCGTGGTGGCCTTCGCGCTTCTGATTCGGCGCGGGGTCGCCAGCGACCCGGCCGGCAAGCACGGCCTTGCAGCCACGACGGCCGACATGCTCGACGAAGGCTCGGGCGAGCGCTCCGCCATCGAGGTGCACGAGGCCATTGCGCGTCTGGGCACGCAGCTCGAAACCGATATCGGGTCCGACGCCACCATCGCGGGGTTCACGGTCCTGTCCCGCTTCGCGGACCAGGCCCTGATGCTGCTGGCGGACGTGGTGGTGCGCCCGGCCTTGCGCGACCGCGATTTCGCCCGCGTGCGGCAGCTGCGCCTGCACCGCCTGACCCAGTTGCGCGACGTGCCGGGCGCTATCGCGGACCGCACCTTCATCCGCCAGATTTACGGCGAGCATCCCTACGGGCACACGCCGATCGGCACCGAGCAGGCGCTCGCATCGATGACGGCGGACGACGTCCGTGCGTTCCATCAAACAGCGCTCCGCCCCTCGGCGGCGACGCTCATCGCCGTCGGCGACTGCGATCACGACACGATTCGACGCCTGGCGCAGGACGCGTTCGGCGATTGGGAGGGCCATACGACCGCGCCGGTCCCCGGCTCGCTGGTGCTCCCGCGGCCTTCGCGGCTGAACGTCGTGCCACGACCGCTCGCGCCCCAGTCCGAGCTGCGCATTGGCCACGTTGCGGCCCCGCGCAGCACGCCCGACTATCACGCGCTCGTCACCGGCAACATGGTGCTCGGCGGGCAGTTCGCGAGCCGCATCAACCTGAACCTGCGCGAGGACAAGGGCTACACCTACGGCGCGCGGACGGCCTTCGAGTTCCGCCGCTGGCCTGGCCCGTTCGTCCTGAGCGTCGGCGTGCAGACGAGCGCGACGGCCGAATCCATCCACGAGTCCATCGACGAGATTGCCGCCATGGCCGGGTCCCGCCCCATCACGGCCGACGAACTGCGCCTGGCCGCCGCCGCCCTCACGCGCGGCTTCGCACGCAACTTCGAGACCGCGGATCAGATAGCCAGGGGCGCGACCCAGCTCGCGCTCTACGACCTCCCCGACAGCTACTTCGTCGATTTCGTGCCGACCGTCGAACGTCTGACGACCGAGGACATCACGAACGCACTGGCGCGCCACCTGGACGCCTCGCGGCTGACGACGGTCGTCGTGGGCGATTACGAGGCCACGAGCGCCGCGCTTGCCGGCCTCGGGCTCGGCGATCCAGTCGTTCTGTCGTCCGAAGCGTTCTAGCTCACCCGAGCAGCGCCTTCTTCAGGAACCGCGTCAGGATCCACCCGTCGGCATAGTTGAACGGCGTCTTCCCGGTCGTGTAGTGGCCACAGCGCAGGACGGCGAGCTCGTGGGGGATGTCTTCTTCGCCGAATGCGCGCACGAGATCTCTGGACAGGTCCACCGGGAACGTCAGGTCGTAGCGCGCGTAGACGAGCAGCGTTTGCCGATCGCGCAGGCGCTCGAGATACCAGCGCGGGCTGAGGG
>JBEQUD010000170.1:0-4445 GCA_040349235.1 Acidobacteriota bacterium | reverse complement strand
CGGCCTCGCCATCATTGCGGACGAAGTCTACGGGGATCTCGGCTACGACGGGCCGGTCGCGCCGATTGGCAGCCTCGATCCCGATGCGGCGGTCATCACGTTCTCGAGCCTGTCAAAAGCGTACCTGGCGCCAGGGTGGCGCGCCGGGTGGATGGGCATCGGCCGCTCGCCGCGCCTCGACGAGCTGGTGAAGGCCGTTGGCAAGCTGGCGGACGGGCGGCTCTGCAGCACGCTCCCGATGCAGTACGCGGTGACCGCGGCACTGACCGGCGATCGCTCACACCAGGTCGCGTTCCGCGCCGGGCTCAAAGAGCGCGCGGCCGTGACGACGGCCTGCCTGAACGCCATTCCCGGAATCAGCTGCGTCGCGCCGACCGGGGCCTTCTACGTCATGCCGCGCGTCTCGCTCCCGCCAGGTCGGACGGACGAGGATTACGTGCTCGGCCTGCTGCGCGCAACGGGCGTCCTGTGCGTGTACGGGTCTGGGTTCGGGACCGCGCCGGCAGATGGCTACCTGCGGATCGTGTTTCTGGCCGAGCCGGCGGAACTTCGCGAGATCTATGGCCTCGTGGCCGATTTCACGAAGGACTACCTGCGATGAGATGACGGCGGACCGGGAATTCAGCCATCGCCTGCTGCAGACCGTCACGGCGGTGGCTGCAGCCATCACCCTGGTCGCCGCGGTGTATGCGGCCCGCGGGGCGCTGATGCTCGTCTACATCAGCGCGCTCATCTCCATGGGGTTTTCGCCCGTGGTCAGCCTCATCCAGCATCCTGGACACGGCGGGCGCACCCGCGTTCCGCGCACGCTCGCCATCCTCGCCATCTATGTCGTCATCGTGTCCGCCGTGGTGCTGCTCGGGCTGATGGTCGTGCCCGCGCTCGTCGCGCAGGCCGAATCCCTGTGGGCCAACGTGCCCATGATGTTCGACGAGCTGCAGCGGTTCCTCATCCGCCATCACCTGATGGTGCGGCGCATCACCTTGCAGGAAGCCGTGCAGAGCGCCCCGGCCGGCACAGGGGGCAACGCCATGAGCACGGTCCTGTTGGCGGTCTCGGGGGTGCTCGGCGGCGCGTTCGGCGTGGTGACCGTCCTCATCCTCAGCTTCTATTTCCTCATCGAGGCCGAATCGCTCTTCACCTACGTGGTTCGCTTCGTGCCGGATGGGTCGCGGGCGCGGGTCAACGCCGCGGCGCGGGGTTCGGTGCGCAAGGTCAGCGCCTGGCTCGGCGCCCAGGTTCTCTTGGCGGGCGTCATGGGTACGGTCGCCGCTATCGGCCTCGGCCTGCTCGGCGAGCCGTATTTCTTCGTGGTGGCACTCATCGCCGCGGTGGGCGAGACGATTCCGATGGTGGGTCCGATCATTGGAGGCGTCGTCGCGGTCGGCGTCGCCAGCACAACGTCGCCGAAGCTGGCCGTCGAGGTCGGCCTGCTGTTTCTGGCCCTGCACCAGCTCGAGGCGAACGTGCTGGTCCCGAAGATCATGGAGAAGCGCGTCGGCGTCAGCCCCGTGGCGGTCATCATCGCGCTGCTGGTCGGGGGGGAAATCTTTGGACTCGTCGGCGCGATCCTGGCCGTGCCCACGGCGGCTATCCTCGCCGTGTTCATCGAGGAATTCTCGTCCCACCCCGACGCGCTCGCCTAGAACCCGTCCGATTCGTGGGGCGCGGCTCCGGCCGGGGAGGGCGAGGCGCCCGGGTGGACGGTTGGGAGTTGGAATAGGAGCGCGAATCAAAAAGGCGACTAACCGTCTCCAAACAGCTCGATCGGAGATGCCAGGCCCGTCCGCTTGGAGTTACACTCCAGCCAACAGGACCCTGATGATGCAGCTAGCCAGGCGGTGGGAGCATCCAAGCAGCCGATTCGGCGACTTCGCCGTCGTCGTCTTCTTCCTGGTCCAGTGCCTCGACGGGGTCTTCACCTACCTGGGCGTGCGCATCTGGGGGCTCGGGATCGAAGCGAACCCGCTCGTGAGCTCCGCCGTGTCGCTCGCCGGGCTCGGTGCCGGCCTTGCCGGCACGAAGCTGGTCGCGGTCGGCCTCGGCATGGCGCTCCATCTCCAACGCGTCCACACCGTCGTCGCCGTCCTCACGGCCATCTACTTCGCTTTCGCGATCGTGCCGTGGACGGCGATGTTCCTGCTCGCCCACTAGACCTCCACTAGACCCCGTTCTAGACCTCGCCCCCCAGACATTCGTCGCTGTGGCTGACGGGAGGCTCTGCCGGCCGCCCGCCCCCTCCGGCACCACGACCTGATATCATCGGAGCTCTATGGAAACCGTGACGCTGACAATCGACGGCCAGGCGGTGACGGTCGAAAAAGGCAAGACCGTGCTCCAGGCGGCGATCGAGCACGGGATTTCCGTGCCCTACTACTGCTACCACCCGGGCATCGGCATTGACGGCTCCTGCCGCGTGTGCATCGTCAAGATCGAGAAGATGCCCAAGCTGCAAACCTCGTGCTCGACGACCTGCACGGACGGCATGGTGGTCGAGACGCGCACGCCGGAAGTCGTCCAGGCGCGTGCCGGGGTCTTCGAGTTCCTGCTCGTCAACCATCCGCTCGACTGCCCCGTGTGCGACAAAGGGGGCGAGTGTCCGCTGCAGGACTTCTCCTACAAGTTCGGCCCTGACGAGAGCCGTATGGAATTCCCCCGGCGCGTGTTCGACGGGGAGGGCGTGAAGGGCGATGTCGATTTCGGCCCCACGCTGATGCTCAACCGGCAGCGCTGCATCCTGTGCACACGGTGTGTCCGCTTCATGCGCGAGGTCGAGGGCGACGCACAGATCAACATCATCGACCGGGGCTACGGCAGCGAGATCGCCACCTTCCAGGAAGAAGGCGTCCACTCGCAGCTCTCCGGCAACCTGATGGATGTCTGCCCGGTCGGCGCGATCACCACGCGCGACTATCGCTTCAAATCGAGGCCGTGGGACAACCCGAACGCGGCCGACACCATCTGCACGCAGTGCGCGAAGGGCTGCAACGTCACGGCGTGGATCAAGGCCAAGCCCGAGTGGGCCAAGGGCTCGCAGCTCGTGCGGATCACGCCGCGCCACAACCCCGCCGTGAACGACTACTGGATGTGCGACGTCGGGCGGTTCAATTACCACTGGATCGAAGGCGACGACCGCCTGCGGACGCCGCTCGTACGCGGCAACGCGGGCGCCCAGACGCCGGTGTCCTGGTCGGAAGCGGGGGCGGCGCTGCAGAACCGCCTGGGCGCGGCGGGTTCGTCTAGTCCCGACGGCGTGCGTTTCCTGCTGTCGGCGCATGCCTCGCACGAGGAACTGTTCCTCTTTCATCGCCTCACCGACGAACTGCTCGGGCCCACGGGTCCGCGGTCGATCAGCGTCTCCTGGAAGCATGCGCCCAAGCCGGCATACAACCGGTTTGTCATCCCGTCGATCGAGGCCCCCAACGTCAGCGGGGCCCGGCTGTTCGGCCTCGTGCCCGGCGCGGTCGGATCGGACGTGGCCGAAGCGGACATCACCGCGCTCAAGAACGACGTGGCCGCGGGCAAGGTGGCGGCGCTCTATGTTTTCGACCCGGGGCCGGACGGCTCCCTCGGGGCGGTGGACTGGATTCTCGACGCGCGCGCCCGGGGCGTGCTTCCGTTGCTCGTCGTGCACGGGGTGCTGCTCACCGAGCTGGCGCGCGCCGCGGACATCGTCCTGCCCGGCGCGTCCTACCTGGAGAAAGAAGCGTCCTACACGAACGAGCAGGGACGATTGCAGGGAACGATTCGCGCCATCGCGCCGCCCGCCGAAGCCACGGAGGACTGGCGCATCCTGGTGAATCTCGGCACGTCGCTCGGGGTCCCGTTCACCTACACAGACGCCGCCGAGATTCGGGCCGACATCGCCGCCAGGGCCACGAGCCCCGATCTGAAGGACATCACGACCCTCACCTTCGGGCGACCGGTCGAAGCACGCAACTGGCTGCAGGCGTCGAACCCGTCCGAACGGTGGAAGTGGGACTTCATGTTCCAGGATCTGCCGCCGGTCAAAGGCTCGGTGGATCCAACCGCGCTGCCTCTGCCACCGGGGGCGATCGAGCTTCGGGAGGTCAAGTAGCCCACGCACCTGGTTCCGCCATGCGCAGGCTCCGTTATTCGCTCGTCGCACTTCTCGGCGTCGCCCTGGCATCGGCAGCCGGTTACGCGCAGGGGCCGCCCGCGGCACAGGTCACCCCAGTCGTCGAACGCGAGACCGTCGCCGCCGGGACCACGGCTCGCCTGGCTCTCCAGATTGCGCTGCCCGACGGCTATCACGTCCAATCGAACGCACCGCGCGACCCCGCGCTCATCGCCACCACTCTGACCATCGACGCACCCGCGGGTGTCGCGGTGGACGAAGTCGTCTTTCCTCGAGCCGTTGACGTCCGCCTGGCGGGTTCCGACCAGCCGCTCGCCGTCTTTGAACGCGAGTTCGCGGTGGGCGT
>JBEQUD010000169.1:0-2664 GCA_040349235.1 Acidobacteriota bacterium | reverse complement strand
GCTGCCGATGGCCGCCGTCGAGTTCGCCGCGACGCACGTCGCCGGGGCGCGCATCGAGCGGCGGAGCGGCCGCCCGACGGTCATCGCGTGTGCGGTGGAACCGCTGCCCTCGGGGGCGCTGGTCGCGTCCTTGGCGTCGGCCAATCTCGTCGATCGTCCCGTGGTAGCCGGAGCGGTCGGGCGGGTACTCGACCAGCTGGAGCGCCCGCGCCGACTGGCGATCGTCATCCCCGACCTGGCCGGGAAGATCTCGCTGCTCAAGTTCCAGCAGGTGCCGGCTCGTGCGAGGGAGCTCGAACAGCTCGTGCGATGGCAGCTCCGCAAGACGGCGCCGTTTGCGGTCGAAGAGGCGCAGGTCAGCTACGTTCCATCGAGACGGGACGAGACAGGGCAGGAGTTCCTGGTGTCGATGGCCCGACGGCAGACCATCGAGGAGTACGAGGGCGTGGTGGGCACCGCGGGCGTGGACGCGGGCGTGGTCGATCTGGCGACGCCGAATGTCGCCAACGCCGTCCTGGCCGGGGCCGATCGCCGCCCGGACGGTACGGCCGACTGGCTCCTCGTGAACGTGTCACCGGGCTCGGCGGCGCTGGCGATCTTTCGCGGGCCGGACGTCCTCTTCTTTCGCAGCCGCGAAGCCGGCGGCGAGGGGACGCTGGCGGATCTGGTGCACCAGACAGCGATGTACTATCAGGACCGTCTTGGCGGCACGGGGTTCACCCGTGTTGTCCTGGCGGGAGCAGGCGGCGGAGCCCAGGACGCCCTGGACACCGATCTCGCCCGCCGCAGTCTCGAAGAGCGGCTGGACGCACCAGTCGAGGCACTCGACGTCCGGACGGCGGTGGCCTTTTCCGATCGCATCGCAGACGCCGGGGACCAGCTCCAGGTGCTGACGCCGGTGGTCGGCATTCTCCTGCGCGGGCAGGAGCCGGCGGCATGATTCGGACGAACCTCTCGACCCGCCCGTCCTACAACGCGCGTGCCGTCCGGGCCGTCCTCGCCGTGGCGGCGGCCGTCGTGGCTGCCCTCACGATCGTGAACGTCGGCCGTATCGTCCAGTATTCGCGCAGCGACACCGCGCTGGCCGCCGCGGCGTCGAACGACGAGGGACGGGCCGCGAGCCTGCGCAGGCGGGCGGCTGCGCTCCGCGCGACAATTGACACGAAACAGCTCGACCTGGCTTCTGCCCAGGCGCGGCAGGCCAACGACCTCATCGACCGCCGCACGTTTTCCTGGACCGCCCTGTTCAACCAGCTCGAGACGACGCTCCCCGACAACGCCCGCATCGCATCGATCCGGCCAAAGGTCGATACGAAACAGGGCATCATCCTGACGCTGGTCGTCGTCGCGAAGAGCGTGCAGGATGTCGATCAGTTGATGGATCGCCTGGAGGGCACCGGTGCGTTCCGCGACCTCCTGCCACCGGAGCAGCACGTCAACGAGGAGGGGCTCATCGAGGCCACGATCGAGGCCGCCTACGCGCCGGGGGACCGAGGGCGTGACCAAGGCGTGAGGCCGCGGCCATGACGACGCTGTCGCGACGCATCTATCAGGAGACGCGGGCCGTCGTCATCCCCCTCGGCGTGCTCGCGGTGCTGAATCTCGCCGCGTACATCCTCGTCGTGCGGCCGCTGGCCGACAAGTCCACCGGCGCCGCCGACCGCGCGGTCGCCGCGCGCGCAAGCCTGCGGGCGGCCGAGCGCGACCTCGCGGCCGCCGAGGCCCTGGTGGGCGGAAAGACGCAGGCCGAGCGGGAACTCCTGATGTTCTACGACAAGGTGCTCCCCGCGAATCAGTCCGCGGCGCGCCGGATGACGTTCGCCGCCCTCCCCGAACTGGCGGGTGCCGCCCACGTCAAGTATCTCGAGGGCCGCTACGAGCTCGACCCCTCGGATCGGAAGAACGCGGAGGTCGGGCACCTGCGCATCCGGCTCGTCCTCCAGGGGGACTACGACCGTGTGCGCCAATTCGTCTACGCCGTGGAGACGTCGCCGATGTTCGTCATCATCGACGCGGTGACGCTGACAGAAGACGATCCCGGGCGCCCCCTGCTCCTGACGCTCGACCTCTCGACCTACTTCCGACGCGAGGGCAATGGGCGCTGAACGTCGCCGCGTGTTCGTGCTCGCAGCGCTTGCGCTGGTCTTGGTGGGGGTCCTGTACCAGACCTGGACGACCTCATCGACGGCGGTCGCACCCACTAGGGCGCGGACGCCGACCGCGACAGGTCGCCGCGGACCCGAGGTGCCCGAGAGTGGGGCGATCGCCGCGCCGGACGTGCATCTCGACGTTCTCGATGCCGAGCATCCGCCGCTCGAGGACAGCGAACGCAACCTGTTCCGGTTCAAGGCCCCGCCGCCCGTGCGAGTGGTCCGCGTGGCGCCGCCGCCGGCGCCTGCGCCGGTGCTGCCCGTGCCGAGCGGCCCACCCGTGGAGCCGCCACCGCCGCCCATCCCGTTGAAGTTCATCGGGGTCGTGCAGGCGCCGGACGGCTCCGCACGCATCGCGGCGCTCATCGACGCCCTCGGCCGTCCGTATCACAGCGCCGAGGGCGAGGTCGTGGCCGGCCAATACCGCGTGTTGAAGATCTTGCCGGAATCGATTGAGATGTCCTATCTCGACGGCCGCGGCCGACAGATAATCCGTCTGAGCGGATCCTGAGGG
>JBEQUD010000473.1:0-4150 GCA_040349235.1 Acidobacteriota bacterium | reverse complement strand
CGACAAGAACCCGAAGGGCAACGGGTACTTCACCTTCAAGGAGCGCAAGGCCGAAATCACGATCTTCCTCTTCGGCTTCGCCGTCCTGTGGTCGTCGCTCATCGTGCTCGGCACCTTTCTCCGGGGGCCGAACTGGAACTTCTTCGGACCCTTCGAGTTCTGGGACATCCACAAGGTCGCGGCGCTGACCAACGTCAACCTCGCCGACTACATCTGGGTGCGCGCGCTGCGGACCGGCGTGCCGTCGCAGTGGTACCTCCGCGAGCTCTTCGGCATCCTGATTGTCCTGTTCTACGTGTTCGCCCTGCCGCCGATCCTGGCAAAGGCGTGGTTCAAGGCGTACTACGAGAAGATGGGCGGCCCGCGCTACTACGTCGGGTCGTTCCTGTTCCTGATGATGATGGCCCTGCCCATCAAGATGCTGGCGCGGTGGATCTTCAACCTGAAGTACATCGTCGCGATTCCGGAATTCTTCTTCAACATCTAGGTCAAGACCTGAATCATGGCTGAAAAGAAGAGCGTCGGGCACGCCTACAACATCGACTTCCTGAACGTGGTCTTCGCCGCGTGCAGCCTGTTCCTGCTGCTGTCGATCGTCTGGATGGTCTGGGACGACTACGACCGCGACTGGAAGCACACGCAGCGGCACTTCGTGGACCTCGCCACCCAGGTCACCCAGGCGCAGCTGCAGCAGGCGAGCCGCGCCGTGGACCGCGCCAAAGTGCAGCAGTTGACCGCGCAGCAGCAGGCCTCGGCGAAGAAGGTCGCGGCCAACCAGCAGAAGGTGGACGAGCTCGAAGCCAAGCTGAAGGACATCGACAACCGCATCTACAAAACGACCAGCGACTACCAGACGGCCAAGGCGACCTACGACCAGGACCGGTACGCGTTCGAGTCCGCGCGCAACGCCGGCCTGCCGGGCGCCGCCGCGCAGGGGACCCGCGTGCAGGAAGAGGAGCGGCAGGTGTCGGACCTGAACCTGCAGCTCGAAACGCTGAGCGCGGAGCGCGCGGCGCTCCAGACCGCGCTCAATCAGTACACGGGGGAAGTGGCGAACGTCGCCCGGCAGATCGACGAACTGACGGCGAACCAGACGCGGCTGCAGAAGCAGCTCGATGTCGTGGCGCCGAGTGTGTTGAAGGACTACGTGTTCAATGCGCCGCTCATCGACTTCCTGGCACCCACGCTGAAGGTGCAGCAGCTCATCCTGCCCAATGTCGTGGACGACGTGAACTTCATCCGCGTCCCGAAGATGGACCGGTGCCAGACCTGTCACCTCGCGATCGACCGGAAGGGCTACGAGAAATATCCCCAGCCCTACACGACGCACCCCAACCTCGAGCTTTACCTGGGGGGCAGTTCCCCGCATCCCATCGACAAGACGGGGTGCACGGTCTGCCACGAGGGAATGGGGCAGTCCGTCACCTTCCGCGGCGCGGAGCACGCACCCGCGAACCCGAAGCAGAAGGAAGAGTGGGAGAAGAAATACAAGTGGGAGGAGTCCGAATCGTGGGACTACCCGATGCTCCCCGCGAAGATGACGGAGGCCTCGTGCGCGAAGTGCCACAAGCAGGAGATCTACGTGCCGAATGCCGTGGCGCTGAATACGGCGTATGCCACCTTCGAGCGCGCGGGCTGTTACGCGTGCCATAAGAGCAAAGGCTTCGACACCAACATCAAGAAGCCCGGCCCCATCCTGACCAAGATTGACGCGAAGCTGTCGCCCGAGTGGGTGAAGACCTGGATTCGCAATCCCAAGGCGGTCAAGCCGACCACGTGGATGCCGCGCTTCTGGTACAACTCGAACAACAGCGCGCCCGCGGACGCCGTGCGCAACGAGGTCGAGATCAACGCCATCACCGCGTATCTCTTCGCCAATTCGGAGAAGCACGAGTTCGCGACCAAGAATCCCGCCCGCGGCGATGCCGCCCGCGGCGAGCAGATCGTCAAGTCGGTCGGGTGCCAGGGCTGCCACGTCGTCGGTGAGGGGTCGCGCAGCGAGGTGGGCCCGCGCCGGACATTCGGCCAGCCGCTCGAGAACATCGGCAACAAGACCAGCTACGAGTGGATCTACGACTGGGTGCGGGACCCGAAGCACTACAGCCCGGCGACTTACATGCCGAATCTGCGTCTGACGGATGCGCAAGTCGCGGACGTCGCGACATACCTCTCGACGCTGAAGGGCGCCGGCGGGGACGCCGCGAAGGCGAGCCCGGACCAGAAGGCGTCCGACGACGTCCTGCTCGACTACCTCAAGGCGGCCATGCCGGTGGCCGACGCGAAGGCCACGCTCGCGAAATGGGGGCCCGAACAGCGGCAGGTGGAACTGGGCCAGCGCGCGATCGGCCGCTACGGGTGCTTCAGCTGTCACGACATCAAAGGCTTCGAGAAGGCGCAGTCCATCGGCACCGACCTGTCCGAGGAGGGCAGCAAGCTGGTGACGAGGCTCGACTTCGCGTTCGTCAGCGACATTCCCCACACCTCGAAGCTCGAGTGGTTCAGGAAGAAGCTCCACGATCCGCGCATCTTCGACAAGGGGCGCGTGCTGCAGCCGCTCGACAAGCTGCGCATGCCGAACTTCGATTTCACCGATGAGGAAGTCGATCGCCTGGTGACCGCGATCATGAGCTTCCAGCGCGAGATTCAGCCCCCGACCGCCATGCCCGCCCGGTCCGCGAGGAATGACTACCTGATTGCCGGCCGAACTTTGGTGCACCGCCGCAACTGCGTGGGCTGCCACATCATCGAGACGTCCGGCGGGGACTTCCTGAAGCTGGTGGCCGATTCGTCCCTCGGGCCACCACGCTTGACCCCGGAGGGCGCGCGTGTGCAGCCGGACTGGTTGTATGCCTTCCTGCGGGGCCCAATTCCCATCCGGCCCTGGCTGAACGTCAGGATGCCGACGTTCGGGCTCGACGATCGAAGCCTCAACGGTGTCATTCGCTATTTTGGTGCGATCTCGAACACGGTGGGACCGTTCCAGACGCACGAGGTCGCGCGTGCCTCGAACGGCGACGGTGGCAAGCAACTCTTCGAGGTGCTGAAGTGCCAGCAGTGTCACGTGCTGGGGGCCATCCCGAAGGACCAGCCGACGGCGAATCTGGCGCCCGACCTGCGGATGGCATCGGAACGGCTCAACCCAGACTGGATTCTGCAGTGGCTGCGAACGCCGGCGGCGATTCTGCCGGGCACGCGGATGCCGGCCTTCTGGCCGGACTATCCCAAGTCCTCGTTCCCGCAGATGGGCGGGGACGGCGACGCGCAGATCCGCGCGATTCGCGACCATTTGTTGACGCTGAAAGGTGGCCCGTCCCCCAAGCACGGCGCCGACCAGATGGCCGCCGCGGCGCACTGACGGCGACACTAGGGCCGGTAGGGCGGTCTGGCAGGGGGAGGGCGGGAACCGGTAGACCGGCCCTCCGCCGGTCGGCCTCTCTTGCCCCACCCGCCCGGTCCGCCCCCGTCCGGGCCCCGACCAGCCCGTCCTGCCCATATAATTGACAGAATGCTTCGGCCTTACCGCGGAATCCTCCCTCAGGTGCACCCCTCGGCGTTCGTCGATCAGAGCGCGCAAGTCATCGGCGACGTGCACATCGGCGAAGAGAGCAGCGTGTGGATGTCCGCGGTCGTGCGCGGCGACGTGCATTCGATCCGGATCGGACGGCGGTCGAACGTGCAGGACGGCACGGTCATCCACGTCATGAACGAGACGCACGCCACGACTGTCGGTGACGATGTGACCATCGGGCACGGCGCCATCATCCACGGCTGCACCATCGAAGACCGGTGCCTGATCGGGATGGGCGCCATCCTGCTGAACGGCGCCCACGTCGGGACCGGGTCCATCATCGCGGCCGGGACGCTCCTCGTCGAGGGGATGCAGGTACCGCCGCGGTCGCTCGTGATGGGAAGCCCGGGTAAGGTCCGCCGGTCGCTGACCGACGCGGAGGTCGCCAGTATTCAAGCCTACGCCGATCGCTACGTCGCTTACCGCCTTGACTACCAGTAGCGTCCAGCCGGCACGGGGGACGCGGGACTTCCTGCCGGCCGACGTCCGGCGTCGGCAGCACGTGATTGACATCATCCGCGGCGTCTACGAGCGCTACGGATTCGAACCCCTCGAGACGCCGGCCTTCGAGAATATCGAGAC
>JBEQUD010000079.1:0-4518 GCA_040349235.1 Acidobacteriota bacterium | reverse complement strand
CGCGGCGGCTCCTTCATCTGGTTCCCGCCGCCGCCGCCACCGCCGCCGGGCCCCGGCGTCGATAGCCAGACGATGTTGGCGTTGGGCACGTCAGGCACGGCCTCCGCGGGCGCGGTGGCAGCGCCCCAGCGTCCGGCGAACACCAGAAACCCCACCAACGCGGCGTCGAGCGCGAACGACAGGACGAAGGAAAGGCCCAGCCGGCGCGGTTGCCGCTCGAACAGAAACGGAATCTCTTCGGGGTGCGCGCCAGCGACGTGAATAGAGAGATGTCCCGCCGACGTGTTCGCGCGCGCCCCGACCAGCGGGGTGGTCTCTACCATGGACAACGACAGACTGTTACTACGCGTATTGTCGCGCACCACTCTTCGAGGCCGCAACTGCAAAAGCGGTACCTCGGTTGTCCTGCCTTGGTGGTCGGTGGCTGCTAGACCCGTCCGGTCCAGGCCCCAATCGCCGCGTTCCCTCCGCCGTAGGAGTGCAGCAGCGCCAAGGCTTCAGCCGCCCGAGGTTCGCTGTGGATGGCCACGAGCACCCCACCGCGCGCGGCGAGGGCCTCGAAGATGCGTCCGTCGTGGGCCTGGAAGCCCACACGCCGCATCGTGCCGGCGAGCCCCAGCCGCGCAAGGTCGTGCGAAGCACCATCCAGTGCCGCGAGGAGCGGCCCGTGCGCGCGCACGCTGCCGACGCCCGACAGTTCGAGGACGGCACCCGGCGCGCCGAACGTCGGTGCGAACAGCCCCGCGGCGTCAGGGGTGTCCTTGGCGAGGATGGTGAGCGATTCGGGCACGAAGCCCGCGTGGCTGAGCGCCTCGAGCCCCTTCTGGGCCCAGGCCGCATCCTGAAACACGCCGACGGTGAAGCGCCCGGTATCGACCTGAAGCATGGCCATGTAATCTATCACGATGCCCGCCCGTCATTGCCATCATGAGTGCCAGGCGCCGCGGACCTCGCCCCAGGGCCGCCCGTGGCCATGAAGACCGACGTCGCAATCGTCGGCGCGGGCCCTTCCGGCGCATGGGCGGCGTACCGGCTCGCCCGAGCCGGAGCGCGCGTCACCATCTTCGACCCGTCCCATCCGCGGGAGAAGGCGTGCGGCGGAGGTGTCACGGGCCGGGCCCTCGCCCTCGTGCAGCCGGCGCTGGCCGGCCGCGGTCTAGAGGCCACGTCGATTGCCGCCGCGCGGTTCTTCGACATGGACGCGGGGCGCTCGGTCTCGATCCCGCTCGGCGCGGGCCCGCAGACGGGCGTGGACGCCTTGACCGTTGTGTCCCGCACCAGCTTCGATGCCGCCCTCCTGGACGCCGCCCGTGAGGCGGGCGCGGCGTTCGTCGAGGCGCGCGTGTTCGACGTCGCTGCACACGAGGGGGGTGCGTCTCTCGCCACGGCCGCGGGCGAATGGCGGGCCGGCTTTCTCATCGGTGCGGATGGGGCCAACAGCCTGGTCCGACGACGGCTCGCCGCGCCGTTCCCCCGCGGCGACCTGTCCATGGCCACGGGGTACTTCGCCGACGGCGTCACGAGCGACGAGATCGTGCTGACGCTGGTGTCCAATCCACCCGGCTACATCTGGTCGTTTCCCCGGCCGGGGCACCTCGCCATCGGGATCTGCGCCGGCGCGGACGCGGGGGCCACAACCGCGGCCCTGCGCGCCCGCACACGGGCGTGGATCGCGGCGACCGGCATCGCCCGCCGCGCCTCGCTCCGCGCGTATTCATGGCCGATCCCTTCGTTGAGCCGGGCCAGCCTGGATCGTCTCGTCGTACACGGCACATCGTGGTGTCTCGCCGGTGACGCGGCGGGGCTCGTCGATCCCATCACCCGCGAGGGGATCTATTTCGCGCTGTTGTCGGGGCACTGGGCGGCGGAAGCCACCCTTGCCGGCGCGACGGGTCCGTATGCGGCACGGGTGCGGGAGGAACTGGTGCCAGAATTGGCACGCGCGGCGCGGCTCAAGGCGGGCTTCTTCCGGCCGGCGTTCGGGCGGCTGCTGCTCGACGCGCTCGAAAACAGCCCGGCCATCGGCGCCGTGATGGCCGACCTGATCGCCGGCGAGCAGAGCTACGCAGGGCTCAAGTGGCGGCTGCTCGGAACGGGAGAATGGCGCCTCGCCTGGCGCGCGCTCGCCAATTGGCGGAGCACCCAACCCCTACCGTGTTCCGTAGGGGACTAGAACCCATCTCATAAATGGGGCCGGCATTCGGCCGGCGATGCATCCCGGCTCCACCCCACCGCGGTTGCCGCGGCGGGGGCCCCGGGGTTGGCGGCGTTGCTCCTCCGTCAAATACTCCCGGTATTCTCCGTCGTCGCGCCTGGCCAGCCGGGCGCCTCGCCGCCCTCGGTGCCACGCCCCCATTTATGAGATGGGTTCTAGTGGTACACTGACGGGTGATACGTCGGGTGACCACCCGCCACACCAGGAGTGCAACATGGGGCGCATCGGACTGCCCGAACTCGTCGTCATTCTCTTGATCGTCTTTGTCATATTCGGGGCCAACCGCCTGCCGGAACTCGGCAAGGGCATCGGGAGCGCCATCAAGAACTTCAAGAACGGCATGAAGGACGACGACAAGTCGTAGTTATTTCCGCCGCCGACCCTTCGACGCCTGCCGCTCCCGGCGGCCCGGCCGCTGGGCCCGCTTCTTTCCGTGCGCGACGGGCGCACGGCTCCGCCGAGGGCCCCGTTCCCCTTCTCGGACCCGCTCGAGGATCTCGACAAGTCCCAGATCGATCTGCCGGACGTCCATGTTCACGCGCAGCACCTGCACCTGCACCTTGTCCCCGAGCCGATAGACCTTCTGCGTGTTCTCCCCGCGGAGCAGGTGCGCCCCATCGACGAAGCGATAGTAGTCGTCGGCCATCGTCGAGATGTGGACCATCCCCTCGACGAAGTGCTCCACGAGCTCGATGAACAGCCCGAAGGCCGCGACCCCGGTGACGTAGCCCTCGAATTCATCGCCGACCTTGTCGGCCATGAACTTCACCTTCTTCCACTGCAGCAGTTCGCGCTCCGCCTCGTCGGCGCGCCGCTCCATCTCCGACGTATGCCGCGCGATCTCGGGCAGTTCCTCCGCCCGCTCCTGGCGGGCCTCCTCGGTCGCCAGCCCGCGTCGCGACGCGCGGAGGGCCCGGTGCACGACGAGGTCGGGATAGCGGCGAATGGGCGACGTGAAGTGCGTGTAGCTCGACGCCGCCAGGCCGAAGTGGCCGAGGTTTTCCGGGGCGTAGCGGGCCTTCTGCATCGTGCGCAGCATCAGGAAGGCAATCGGCTTCTCCTCGGGCTTCCCGTGGACGCGCTGGAGCAGCCTCTGGAAATGGCTCGGACGAAGTCCCGTCGGCGGCGCGGCGAGGCTGTAGCCGAATTCCGAGACGAAATCCTCGAACTTCGCCACCTTCGCGGGGTCGGGCTCTTCGTGGATGCGGTAGAGGCTCGGCACGCCCTGGGCCTCGAGGTGTGAGGCGACGGTCTCGTTGGCCAGCAGCATGAATTCTTCGATGAGGCGGTGCGCGACGTTACGCTGCAGGGCGATGATCGCCTCGACCAGGCCGCCGTCATCCACGACGACCTCCGTTTCGTTGAGGTCGAAGTCGATCGATCCGCGGCGGCGCCGCGCCGCATGCAGCACCTCGAACAGTTCCCGCATCAGTTCGAACATCGGCACGAGCGGCGCATACCTCGCCAGCAGAGCCGGATCCCGGTCCGTCAAGATGCCGTTGACCGCGGTATACGTCATCCGCTCGGTGCTGTTGATGACGCCGTCATGGCACTCGTAGCGGACGACCGCACCGCGCCGGTCGATCTCCATCAGGCACGACTGCACCAGCCGGTCCACGTGCGGGTTCAGACTGCAGAGCCCGGTCGAGAGCTCTGACGGAAACATGTGCACGGCGCGCTCGGGAAAATAGACCGACGTCCCCCGTTCGTAGGCCTCGCGGTCGAGGGCGCTGCCTTCCTCGACGTAGTGGGACACGTCGGCGATGTGGACGCCGAGCCAGTAGTGCCCGTTCGCCAGCTTCTCGATGCTGATGGCGTCGTCGAAGTCGCGGGCGTGCTCGCCGTCAATGGTCACCGTGGTCGTTGCACGAAAATCGGTGCGCCCCTCGATGTCGCGCGCGCTGACGGGCCCGAACGCCTTGGCTTCCTCGATGGCGGCTTCGCCGTGCTTGTCGGGGATCCCGAACTTGCGGATGATGATTTCGGTGTCGACACCCTTTTCGTTGATGTCGCCAAGCACCTCCCTCACCTTCCCGACGGGCCCCCTCGACGATGTGGGCCACGTGGTGATCTCGACCAGCACCATCTCCCCCGGCTCCGCGGCGCCGGACAGGCCGGTCGGAATCTGCACGTCGGTGAGGATCCGCCGATCGAACGGCTGCACGAAACCGAGCCCCGATTCGAGCACGAACTTGCCGACGATGGTCGAATTGCCGCGCTCGAGAATGCGGATAATCCGCCCCTCGACGCGGCCTTCGCGCGTTTTGCGCTCGATGCGGACGAGCACACGGTCGCCGTGCATG
>JBEQUD010000067.1:0-6776 GCA_040349235.1 Acidobacteriota bacterium | reverse complement strand
TTGCTCTGACGGATGCCGATGGCGATGCCCATCGCCGCGGCCACGCCGATGGCCGGTGCCCCGCGAATCACCATGCTCTTGATGGCGCGCGCCACCTCCGCGGCCGTGCGGCACCGCGCGTACACCTCGCGCGCGGGCAGCTTGCGTTGATCGATCATGACGACGGTATCGCCTTCGCGTCCAATGGTTGGGAGCATGCCCCGCCATTGTAAATGGTCTCCGCCCTGGGCGTCACACGGGACCGCATCTCGATAGACGCGGCCGGTATTCGGCCACGCCCCTTTTATGAGATGGGTTCGAGCGCGACGATGCGCTCGATAAGGGCTGCGATCTGCCCCTGGGCGCGTTTCGATGCGGCGAGCACGTCGGCGTCGTCGAGGCAAGTCACGCGCCCGACGGCGCTCCGCCGGTAGCGGGCGACGGTCCCTTCACAGCAGGAACCCCGCGATGGTGGCCGTCATGAAATTGGCCAGCGTGCCCGCGAACATCGCCCGCAGCCCCAGGCGCGCGAGGTCGTGCCGCCGGTTGGGGGCCAGCGCGCCAATCCCGCCGATCTGGATCCCAATGGAGCCCAGGTTGGCAAACCCGCACAGCGCAAACGTCGCGATCGTGAACGACTTGGGATCGAGCGTCGCCTTCAGCGGGCCGAGCTGCGAATACGACACGAACTCGTTCAGCACCATCCGCGTCCCGAGCAGATCGCCGATGGTCGGCGCATCGCGCCACGGCACGCCCATGCTCCAGGCCACGGGCGCGAGCACCCAGCCGAACAACTGTTGGAGGCTCAGGTGGACGATGCCGAGAAGCGCGTTGACGAGCGCGATGAGCGCAATGAACGAAATCAGGATCGCGCCCACGTTCAGGGCCAGGCCGAGGCCTTCGAGCGTGCCGCGGGCCGCCGCGTCGATAACGTTGACGTCGGTGCGCTCGGTGTCGAGCGTGACAGCGCCCATCGTCCGCGGCACCCCGGTTTCGGGGACGAGCATCTTGGCGATAACGAGCGTGCCGGGCGCCGTCATGATGACGGCGGCGAGCAGGTGCTTGACCTCGACGCCGAACAGCATGTAGGCGGCCATCATGCCGCCCGAGACGTGCGCCATGCCGCACGTCATGATCGTCATCAGCTCCGACTCGGTCAGGTCCGGCAAATAGGGACGGATGGTGAGCGGCGCCTCCGTCATCCCCATGAAGATGCTGGCGGCGATGTTCAACGACTCGGCACCGCTCGCCCGCATGATGCGGTGCATGCCGAACGCCAGCCCCCGGACCAGGAGCTGCATGATGCCGAAGTGGTACAGCGTCGCCATCAACGCCGCCACGAAGATGATGACAGGCAGGACCTGGAAGGCGATGATGACGCCGGACGCGCCCGGCCCCAGGACCGCGGCGATGCGGCCCCACTGCGCCGTGTCGGCCAGCGGCCCGAACACGAACGTCGCCCCGATGTTGGCGAAACCGACGAGGCGATTGAAGACCCCGCCGAGCGCGCCGAAGATTTCGGCGCCCACGGTGGTCTTGAGCACCGCGAGGGCGAACACGGCCTGGAACCCCAGACCGACGAGGACCGTCCGAAAGTCGATCATGCGCCGGTTGGTCGAACAGCCGTAGGCGAGGCCGAGAATCGCCACGACACCGACGACCGGCTGGGCCCTGGGCGCCCCCAGGTGTGCGGCCAGCGCGGCCCCTCCGGCGACCGCCACGGCCCCCGCGAACAGGGTGATGTCGCCGACGTCGAAGAGACGCGGGCGGTATGGGGCAGCAACAGCCTCAGCGTTCATGCGGGATGCTCGGGTGGATGCCGCAGTATAGCGGATGGGCCGCATGCCGGCCCCGTTCATGCGAGGGCCTCGGGCGTCTGGACGTCGCCGTGGCACCCAGCTTGCTAGAAGACGATATAATCGTGCACCAAAGTGAACTCGGCTTTCCTCGGAGACACAACGCGATGATGAAGCAACTGGTTCTCGCGAGCGCATTCGTGGCCGCCATCGGCTCCGCCGCCGGTGCGCAAACCGCGTCGAATACCCTCGGAACCGTCCACCTGACGAAGAAGGTCATGGCCGACGGCAAGCCCCTCGCGGCGGGCATATACCAGGTTCGGCTCTCGAGCGACGAGGTCAAGCCAGCCGCGGGCCAGAGCCCGGAGGCCGAACGGTGGGTCGAATTCCTCAAAGGTGGCAAAGTGGCAGGCCGAGAGGTCGCCAGCGTCATCAACGCGCAGGACATCGGCAGCGTCGCCAAGGGCCGGAAGCCGAAGCCGAACAGCTCGGCCGTGGAGATGTTGAAGGGCGGCGACTACTGGCGGGTGTGGATCAGCAAGGGCGGCACGAACTACATCATCAACCTCCCGCCCGCCGCATAAGCCGTCGCCCTCCTACACGGCCATCACGTCGAACTGCTCGTGGTGGAGATGGACGTCGGCCTTTATGGTGACGTCCTTTCCGATGGCCTGCCGCAAGTCCTTCATCACCGCGCTCTCCTCTTCCTTGAGCGCCCGGGCAATGTCAGGATTGACGCGCAGGAGCAGCCGGTGGCCGCTCAACTCCGTCCCGACCTTCCGGACCTCGTTCAGGATCTCGTAGCAGATCGTCGAGCTCGACTTGATGACGCCGGTGCCCGCGCAGTACGGGCACGGCTCGGTCAACACGCGCTCGAGGCTCTGCTTGACGCGTTTTCTGGTGATGATGACCAGGCCGAAATCGGAAACCTGCAGGGCCTTTGACGGCGAACGATCCTTCTTCAGCTCGAGCTCGACCGCCTGCAGCACCTTCTGCCGGTTTTTCTTGTCTTCCATGTCGATGAGATCGAGCACGATGATGCCGCCCAGATCCCGGAGGCGCACCTGCCGTACGATTTCCTTGACCGCCTCGAGGTTCGTCTTGACGATCGTGTCCTCGAGCCGCCCGCTCGTCTTCTTGCCGACGTAGCGGCCGGTGTTCACGTCGATGGCGACGAGCGCCTCGGTCTGGTTGATGACAATCGACCCGCCGGACTTCAGCCACACCTTGCTCTTGAGCGCTTTGTCGATTTCGGCCTGGACGCCGTACTCCTCGAGAATGGGGTACGGCTTGGTGTAGAGCTTCACCTTGGGCGCGAGCGGCGGCATGATGCGCTCGACCAGTTCGACGACACGCCGGTACTCCTGCGCGTCATCGATACGAATGGCCTGGAACTCGTCCGTCAGGAGGTCGCGGAGGAGCTTGCCGACGAGGCTCTGCTCGCGGTAGACCACCGCGGGCGCGCGCGAGGATTCCATGCGCTGGCGCATCTCGAGCCACATCTTGTGGAACGCCTCGAGGTCGCTGACGATGTCCTCCTTGGGCCGGCCGCCCGCGGCGGTCCTGATGATGACCCCGCCCGTGAAGCCGTGCGCCTCGCGGAATTCGCGCACGATGCCGCGCAGCCGGCTCCGTTCCTCACGCGAGTCAATCTTGCGCGAAACGCCGACGTGATCGACCGTCGGCATGAAGACGAGAAAGCGCCCGGCCATCGTCACGTGGGACGTCAGCCTCGCGCCCTTGGTGCCGAGGGGCTCCTTCACCACCTGGACGAGAATCTCCTGGCCCTCCTTCAGGAGGTCTTCGATCCTCGGCTGGGCCCGCTCTTCGGCCGGCTCGGTGCGCGCAGCGGCCGTGCCGTTCGCGGCGGCCGCGCCGCTGGCATCCTCGTCACCTGCCTCGAGCTTCTCGAATTCCTCGAAGGTATCGACGACATCAGCCACGTACAAGAAGCCGTCGCGCTCGAGGCCGAGGTCGATGAACGAGGACTGCATCCCGGGCAGCACTTTCGAGACGCGGCCCTTGTAGACGTTGCCCACGACGCCCCGCGAGCGCTCCCGCTCGACGAAAATCTCGGCGGCCAGGTCGTCTTCGAGAATGGCCACCATGGTCTCGTGGCCGTTCGCGGAGATGATCATCTCCTTGGTCATTCACAAACCTCCTGGGCGGGACGGGCTGGACGGGCTGGATCGGCAGGAGTGTTTCCTTCCTGCCCTTCCAGCCTCTCCAGGCTCTCCTGCCGGTTAGTTCATGAATCTGCGCATGCGCACGTTCAGCACCAGTCCAAAGCCGGCGAGGGTCGCAATCATCGACGACCCACCATAGCTCATGAGCGGCAGCGTCAGGCCCTTGACGGGCGCCAACCCGGCCGACATGGTGATGTTGTAGATCACCTGGAAGGTGAAACTGGCCAGCACGCCGAGCACGAGGTACGAGCCCAGCCGATCCTTGGCCAGGCGTGCCGCCTCGAGCGCGCGCAGAATCACGAATAGATACAAACCGAGCGCCACGAGGACGCCGGCAAACCCCTGCTCCTCGGCCAGCACCGAGAAGATGAAATCATTGTGTGCCACCGGGAGGAACCGGAGCTGCCCCTGCGTCCCCCTTCGAAAACCCTTGCCTGTCACGCCGCCCGACCCCACCGTGATGCGCGCCTGGATCTGCTGGTAGCCGGCGCCTTTCGCATCCTGGGACGGGTTGATGAACGTCGAGATTCGAGACCGCTGATAATCCTTGAGCGCGAACTTCCACGCGACGGGCGCCGCGAGGACCAGACATAACGCGAGCAGGCCGAGGATGCGCATCTGCATCCCGGCGAGATAGGCGACGCCGAGAAACACCGGCAGCAGCGTCACCGCCGTGCCGAGATCGGGCTGCCGGGCGATGAGCGCCAGCGGCACGAGGGTCAACAGGCCGCCGATGGCGAGATCGCTCCAGGCCGGCGTGCCGGCCCGGATCTCGCCGAAGAACTTGGCCAGCACGAGTGCCACCGCGACCTTCGCGAATTCCGACGGCTGCAGGTTGAAGAAGCCGAGCGAAATCCACCGGCGGGCCCCCATCTGGACGGCGCCGAGGAACATCACGTACAGCAGCAGAGCGACGACCCCGATGTAGATGAAATGCGATTTGTCGGCGAACGCCCGGTAGTCGAACGTCACGGTGACGACCATGGCACACAGCCCGAGCAGGATCGCGTAGGCCTGCGTGATGTGCAGCCGCGAGGCGCCCCGCGTGGGGTCGGACGTCGTACTGTAGATCATCACCACACCGAGGGCGCACAGCGCGAGAATCGCACCCACGAGGGCCCAGTCGATATGGTAGTAGAGGCGTCGCTCCAGCACTACGGCAGCATATCCTGCATTACCCCATCGAGGGGTTGAGATTGGGTGTGAGCACCGGTTTGGGCGGCAGCGGCCGGCGGTCCTGCTTGGCGAAGAACGTGTCGAGGATGTGGTGGACGACGAGCGCGGCGTTGCCGCCGTGGACGCCGTGTTCCAGGAACACCACACCGGCAATCGTCGGGTGGTCGCGCGGCGCGAGGAACACGAACCAGCCGTTGTCGCGCAGGTCCTTGTCCGTCTTGCCGGCCGCGGCCTTGCCCTGGTTGGAAATCACCTGCGCCGTCCCGGTCTTGCCCGAGACGTCGTGGCCGGCGATGCGCGCCGCCCCGCCCGTCCCGTGCGGCTCGTTCACAACCATCCACATGCCGTCCCGGATGGCCCGCAGCTTCTCGGGATCGATCTCCACCTTGGTCGTTGGCGGGATCGGGGCGGGCTTCCAGCCGCTGCCGTCGTCCACCGCCTTGAGCAGATGCGGCGTGACCCGGAAGGCGCCATTGGCCAGCGTCGCCATGTAGACGGCCATCGACACCGGCGTCACGGCGACGGCGCCCTGTCCGATCCCCACCGAAATCGTTTCTCCCGCGTACCACTTCTCGTGCATCCGCTCGCGCTTCCATTCGGTGGACGGCACGAGCCCCTGGACTTCGTTCGGCAGATCGATCCCGGTCTTCACACCCAGGCCGAGCGCAGTCGCCCACCGGTTGATCTTATCGACACCGACCATGTTGGCGACCGTGTAGAAGTAGACGTCACACGACTCCTTGATGGCGTTGCGCAGATCGACGGACCCGTGCCCGCCTTTCTTCCAGCACTTGAAGTCGCGGCCGTAGAAGTTGGCGTGCCCGGGACAGGAGACGCGGAACTCGGGCGTGATGATGCCTTCCTCGAGCCCGGCCAACGCCACGGCCATCTTGAAGGTCGAGCCCGGGGAATAGCGGCCCTGAATCGCGCGATCGTTGAGCGGGCGGTCGCGGTCCGTGTTGAGCGACACCCAGGCCGCGCGATCGATGCCCGCGGCAAAGGCATTGGGATCGTACGCGGGCCGGCTCGTGAAGCCGAGGACCTCGCCGCTGTTCGGATCGAGCACCACGGCCGCGCCGTTGAGCCCGACGGCGTCGAACCCGTCTTCGATGGCTTTCTGGACGTCGTAGTCGATGGTGAGCTGCAGGCGCTTCCCTTCGGTCGGTGGATCCTCGTCGAGGGTGCGGATTTCGCGGCCAACGCTGTTGACGACCACCCGCCGGGCACCGTCCTCGCCCATCAGCATGCCGTTGTAGACCTTCTCGATACCCGACTGGCCGACGATGTCCCCGCTCTTCAGCTCGCCGTTCTGCACCTCCGCGTCGCTGACTTCCCCGACGTAGCCGAACAGATGTGCCGCGAGCGTGTCCGGGTAACTCCGCGTCGGCACCTGCTCGACCACGACGTCCGGGAGCTCCGTATCGAGGCGCCGCGCGACGACGGCCGCCACCTGTGCGAGCGACGCGTCCTGCACGATGACAATCGGGCGGTAGGCGGGCTCGCGACGGTGACGCTCGACGATGTCGCGCACGTCCTTCTCGGCCCAGTCGAGCACCGACGCCAGCAGGTGGATGGTGCGGTTGAGATCCTTGGTGTGCTCGCGAACGAGCGAGATGCTGTACGAATGCCGGTTCTCGAC
>JBEQUD010000048.1:0-5550 GCA_040349235.1 Acidobacteriota bacterium | reverse complement strand
GTGCTGAACACGCGCGGCCCCACCGCCCGGCCGATGGCGTAGTTGACCGCGTTGCCAGTGAAGGCCGCCGTCACGAGCAGCCCGATGGCCGCCGGCGTGCTGAGCACACCCGTGGCACAGAGCGCCCCGGTGGCTAAGAGCAGAGAATCCCCTGGGAGGAACGGCGTGACGACGAGGCCGGTTTCCGCGAAGACGATGGCGAACAGGACGCCGTAGACCCACGGCCCGTACGCGCCGACGAGGTCGAGCAGGTGACGGTCGCTGTGGAGGATGAAATCGATCACGGTGTCGATGGGCGGGTCAGACCAGGTCGAGTGCCTGGGCCAAATCGGCCTCCAGGTCCTCGATGTCCTCGATGCCGGCGGACACGCGCACGAGCCCGTCGGTGATGCCGAGGGCTGCACGCGCGGCCGCGGGCACCGACGCGTGGGTCATCGTGGCGGGATGCGAGACGAGCGTTTCCACGCCGCCGAGGCTCTCGGCGAGCGCGCACAGGCGCACGCCGTTCAGCAGGCGCCGTGCCGCCTCGAGCGACCCGAGCTCGAAGGCCAGCATGCCGCCAAAGCCGCGCATCTGCCGGCTGGCGAGGGCGTACTGGGGGTGCGAGGGCAGGCCCGGGTAATAGACCCGCTCGACTTTGGGGTGGGCCTCGAGAAAGCGAGCGAGTGCGAGCCCGTTGACGTTGTGCCGCTCCATTCGGATCGGTAGCGTCTTGGTGCCGCGCAGCACGAGCCACGCGTCGAATGGGCTCATGATGGCGCCTTCGGCATTCTGCACGAATCTCAGCCAGTCGATGTCGTCGTCGCGGGTGGCCACGACGACGCCGCCCACACTATCGCTGTGCCCGTTCAAGTACTTCGTGGTGCTGTGGACGACGAGGTCGGCGCCGAACTCGATCGGCCGCTGGAGGCAGGGGCTGGCGAAGGTATTGTCGACGACCAGCCGTAGGCCGTGGCGGTGCGCGACGGCGGCCGCGGCCCCGAGGTCCGTCAGGCGCATGAGGGGGTTCGTCGGCGTCTCGACGAACAGCAGCCGCGTCGCGGCCGTGATGGCCCGTTCGGTCTCGTCGAGGTCCGCCGTATCCACGTAGGTGAACGTCAGCCCGTAGCGCTGCAGAATCTTGTCGAAGAAGCGGAACGTGCCCCCGTAGGTATTGCGCGACACCACGACATGATCCCCGGACTTCAGCAGGCGGCCCACCGCGCCGATGGCCGCCATGCCCGATGCGAAGGCGAACGCGGCCTTCCCGCCTTCGATGGCCGCGATGTTCCGCTCGAGCGCGAAGCGGGTCGGGTTCTGGGTGCGGGCGTACTCGTAGCCCTTGTGCACGCCGAGGGCGTCCTGCACGTAGGTGGACGTCTGATAGATCGGCGTGATGATGGCGCCGGTGGACGGGTCCGGCTCCTGGCCGGCGTGCAGGCAGACGGTGCTGAAGCGCGCGTCGTCGGGAAGCTTCACGAGCCTGGTACCATAGCACCATCTGCTAATATCGCGAAGCCCGTGGCACATCTCGTCACCGTGTTTCTCACCAGGTCCGGCGTCGAGGCCAGCGTCGTCCGCGGGCTGCTCGAGGCCCACGGGGTTCCGGCCGTTGTCGGATCGCAGCTGCCACAGTCGCTGTTCCCCATGGCGGTAAACACGGGAGAGATCGTGCTCTCGGTCCATGCGGAGGACGCGGACGAGGCGCGCCGCATCATCGACAGCCACCGGCAGGAGCAGGGCGCCGGCACGGTCGTCCCCTTGCGGGACGAATTCGACGCGCTGCAGGCGGCCATCGGATACCGCTTTCGCGACCGCGGCCTGCTCGAACACGCCCTGACCCACACCTCGCGGGCGAACGAGGATGCGACCGGCGGCGTCGTGGACAACGAGTCGCTCGAGTTCCTGGGCGATGCGCTGCTCGGCTTTGTCGTGGCCGACGTCCTGTTCCACGAGTTCCCCGATTTCGACGAAGGACAGAAATCCAAGGTCAAGGCTTCGCTCGTCTCGACCACCACGCTGGGCCGACAGGCCGAGCGCCTGGGCCTCGGCGACCATCTGCTCCTTGGGCGCGGCGAAGAAAAGACTGGCGGCCGCCGGAAGCAGGCGCTGCTCGCGGATGGCTACGAGGCCCTCATCGCCGCCATCTATCTGGACGGGGGCATCGAGCACGCCCGGGCGTTCGTGGTCCGCGAGTTCGCGCCGCTGGTGGGGGACGTGCGCCGTCACGGGGGCGCCGGGCAGGACTACAAGTCAGCGCTGCAGGAACTCGTCCAGCTGCGGCATGCGCAGCTGCCCGAGTACCGCCTGGTCGGCACGGCCGGCCCCGATCATCGCAAGCGATTTCAGGTCGCGGTGGTGGTCAACGGCGACGTGATGGCCGAGGCCGATGGCAGCAGTAAGAAAGAGGCCGAGCAGGAGGCCGCGCGGCTCGCGATCGAGAAATTTCCCCCCGTCAGTCGATCTCGATAATCCCCCACGACTTCCGTTCGTCGTCGGTTGGCGTGCCGAGACTGGCCATGACCAGCGCCGGCGCCGGCGCCGTCTGGGCCGGCAGCCGCGGCAGGGCGTAGCGGTGCACCTCGCGCGCCAGGTCGTCTTCGTTCGGCGCCGATGTCCGGCAGTGGAGACGCACCCAGACGCGCAGCAGCGGGTCGGTATAGCTGTAGCGCTTGTGGCTGGCGGTGACCAGGTCCACGTCCTCGAGCCACGAGAGGTAGTCCTTGGTGGACCCAGGCGTGCGCTGGAGGCGCTGCGAGATCTCGGTCAGCGTCAGGTCCTCGTCGTCGGCCAGGATATCGAGGATGGCCTTGAGCGCCCCATAGCCGCGCGCGCGGTGCAGGCGGAGCTCGTACGAGAATCCGCACTGCCTGGCGAGCTGTCCGCCCGGCGCGAGGAGCGCGGCCAGCGCGCTGATGGGATCGCCACCCGAAGCCGGCTCGGTGCTGCCATGCTCGCGCATGGACGCGAGCTCCTGCGCGAGCAGGTGCGCGTAAATCGGCCGCCCGTCCGACAGCGCGTGGATGGTGCGCGCGATGAACTCGGTGTCCTGGCCGTCCGCCTCGGACGGGCCGATGATATCGAACGTGTCCTCGGGCGTCAGCGGCGGCACGGGGATGAGCTCGAAGCGCGACGACTGGTCGCGCAAGAGGCGCATGGCGCGGACGACATAGCGGCTCGTCAGGACGAACCGGTTTCCGCTCGACGCCAGGCAGTCCACGAACTCGTGGAGGACCCGGCGCAGGCCGGGGAAGCTCTCGAACGTGCGCAGTTCGAGGAACTCGTCCATCAGGAAGGTGGCCGGTTCGCCCGCCGCGGTGCGCGCGCGGGCGAAGAGGGCGAGGGTTTCGTCGAAGGCGGCGCGGGCGCCCGACGGCGTCCCCTCGCTGACGGGGAAGGGCGACGTGGCGACGACGGCGCGCAGGAAGCGCTCGGGGGTGGTGGCGGTGCGCTCGACGTCGATGTGCTGCGCGGACGTCCGGCCCAGTCGGTCGCGGAGCTGGTGGAGCAGCGTCGTGCGGCCGCTTCCGCATCCCCCGACGAGGACGGGAATCCTCGACGGCGAGGCGTCAAGCGCCGCGACAATCCGGCGCGTCAGTGTGCTACGAGCGGTCTGCATGCGCGTTTCCTGCGAGCGATGGCGACACGAGAAAGATAGACCTTAAGAAGCGCGGCGAGCGTTGTCAATTTTAAAAGGGAAACATTTTTCTCGACGCGAAATTATTTTTCGCTTGACTCAGTTGGCTCTACGCACCCGCCCACACGTTTGTTCCGCTCCTGTCAGGTTTGTCGCCACGCGGCCGTCGGCGCCGCGTGTGCGAGCCAGGGCCCACGAGCGATTTGCGAGTAGAATCTTAGTCCGATATGAACCTAGCGGTACTCGGTGCGCAGTGGGGCGATGAGGGCAAAGGAAAGATCGTCGATCTGTTGACGGCGCATTTTTCGATCGTGGCGCGGTATCAGGGCGGCCACAATGCCGGTCATACCGTCTACGTCAACGGCACGAAATTCGTCCTGCGTCTGATTCCGTCCGGCATCCTGCATCCGGGCGTCGTCTGCGCCATCGGGAACGGGCTCGTCGTGGACCTCCAGGCGTTCTTCGCCGAGGTGGACGAGTTGACGAAGGCCGGCATCGACGTGGACGGCCGGCTCGTCGTCAGCGACAAGGCGCACCTCATCCTGCCGTATCACCGCGATCTGGACCTGCTGTCCGAAGCCCGCCGCGGCGACCGGAAAATCGGCACGACCTCGCGCGGCATCGGGCCGGCCTACGAGGACAAGATAGCCAGACGCGGCGTGCGCGTCTGCGACCTGATGGACCGGGCGGGGCTCGAGCAGACGATCCGCGACAACGTCAGCGCGAGGAATCGGCTGGTCCAGGACAGCACGATGGACTGGCGCGCGGTCTTCGAGCAGGTGCTGGCCTACGGCGAGCGACTCCGCCCCTCGGTCCGGGACGTGTCGCTCCTGCTCGCGGACGCCATGCGCAACGGCCAGTCGATTCTCTTCGAGGGTGCCCAGGGGACCCTGCTCGACATCGATCACGGCACCTATCCGTACGTGACGTCGTCGAGCGCCACCATCGGCGGCGTATGCACGGGGCTCGGTGTGGGCACGAAGGCCGTCGGCGCGGTCCTCGGCGTGGCCAAGGCCTATACCACCCGCGTCGGCGAGGGGCCGCTGCCGACCGAATTGTCGGACCAGATGGGGCAGCGGCTGCGAGATACGGGCAACGAATACGGTGCCGTCACCGGCCGGCCGCGCCGGTGCGGCTGGTTCGACGCCGTGGCGGTCAGGTACGGGGCCCGCATCAACGGTCTCGACGCGCTCGCCCTCACCAAGCTGGATGTCTTGGACGGCCTCGAGGAGATCAAGATCTGCACCGCGTATCGCTGCGGCTACGAGACGCTCACCGAGTTTCCGTCGGACATCGGGCAGCTCGCCCGGTGCGAACCTGTGTACGAATCCATCGGCGGCTGGCCGTCCCCGACGAAAGGGATCCGTCGGTTCGAGGATCTGCCCGATGCCGCGAAGCGCTATATCGCGCGGCTCGAAGAAGTGTCGGGGGTACCGGCGGCGGTCGTCTCGACCGGGTCGGACCGTGACGAGACCATCGTGCGCAGGGATGTCATCGCGCGCGCCGGACTACCCCCGCTCGGCTGACCCGGCCGGCCCGGCCCAGGCGCCGCCGCGCCCCGACGAACGTGTGCGGGGAGAGGTCCCGGGTGTGGTCGGGAGCAGGCGGGGGAGTCGGAGGGGAGTACGCGACGCCGGCTACTGGAAGATGCGGGCGTCCTGCAGCGGCCACCAGCGGAGCTTGACCTTGCCCACGATGTATTTCTTGGGCACCCATCCCCAGTGGCGGCTGTCGGAGCTGTTGTTGCGGTGGTCGCCCATCACGAAGTAGTAGCCCTGCTTGACGACTTCGGGGCCGTAATCGTCGTGGCTCCGGAACTCCGCGGACACGTAATCGTCGTGCAGGGGGACGTCGTTGACGAACACGCGACCGTCTACGATGCGCACGGTGTCGCCTTCCTTCGCGATGACCCGCTTCACGAACATCTTCTCAGG
>JBEQUD010000011.1:0-5194 GCA_040349235.1 Acidobacteriota bacterium | reverse complement strand
ATGAAGTACCCGAGCTCGCCCTTCGGCGACTCGATGGCATGGTAGGTCTCGCCAGCCGCCGGCTTGATGAGGCGCGGCACCTTGCCGACGATCGGGCCCTCGGGAATCCCCTCGGTGGCCTGGCGAATAATCCGCAGAGACTGGCGGAACTCCTCCATCCGAACCAGGTACCGATCGTAGGTATCGCCCGTGGTCCCGAGGGGGATGTCGAATTCCATCTCGTCGTAGGCGGCGTAGGGCTCGTCCTTGCGGACGTCGCGCGCGACGCCGGACCCGCGCAAAGGCGGCCCGCTCAGACCGAGCGCGAGCGCCTCCTCGCCGGAGATGACGCCGATGCCCTTCGTCCGCTCGAGCCAGATGCGGTTGTGCGTCAGCAGCTCTTCGTACTCGTCGAGCTTTTCCGCCATGATCTTGCAGAACTCGAGCACCTTCTTGTCCCAGCCGGGCGGCAGGTCCTGGGGCAGGCCGCCGATGCGCATCGAGTTGTAGGTGAGCCGCGCGCCGCAGAATTCTTCGAACAGGTCGAGGATGAGCTCGCGCTCGCGGAAGGCGTAGAGCAACACCGTCATCGCGCCGATGTCCATCGCGTGGGTGCCGACCCACAGGCAATGGCTGGCAATCCGCTGCAGCTCGCAGAGAATCGTGCGGACGTAGCGGGCGCGGCGCGGCACCTCGATCGACATCAGCTTCTCGACCGTCTCGCAGTAGCCGACGTTGTTGGTCGCCGCCGCCACGTAGTCCATGCGGTCGGTCAGCAGGATGATCTGCGTCCAGTTGCGGTTCTCGCTGAGCTTCTCGATCCCGCGGTGCAGGTAGCCGATCACGACGTCCGCGTCGATGACCGTCTCGCCGTCGAGGCGCAGCACGACGCGGAGCACGCCGTGGGTGCTCGGGTGCTGCGGGCCCATGTTCAACACCAGCTCGTTGGTGTCGAACATGGCGCCGTGGTGAATCGCGGGTGTCTCCATGGGGTGCTTGGGTGCCCAGGTGCCTCGGGGCACCTATTCGATATCCGCCTCTTCCCTCGCCTGGCGCAACTTCAGCCAGTCGAGCGGATTCTCCATCAGCAGTTCGCCCGGTCCTTCGAGCGGGTAATCCTTCCGTTGCGGGAACCCCTGCCAGTCGTCCGGCATGAGGATGCGCCGCAGATCGGGATGCCCGGTCAGATTGACCCCGAACATGTCGTAGACCTCGCGCTCGAGCCAGTTGGCCGCCGGCCAGAGGCCGGTCGCGGACGCGACCGCTTCGGATTCGGCCGCCTGAATCTTCACACGAACCCGGTGGCGATGGCGCGTCGAATAGAGGCAATACACGATATCGAAGCGCGCAGGGCGGAGCGGCCAGTCCGTCGCCGTCACGTCCGAACACGTATCGAACCGGGCCTCGGGCGTGTCGCGCAGCCACCGGAGCACGTCGATCGCGCTCGCCACCGGCACGACGATTGTCCAGTCGCCGACCCAGTAGCTGACGAGCGACACCACGCCGGGCATCGCGCCCTGCAGGGACGTGACGAACCCGGGCAGCGCCATGTCCGCGGGGGGAGGCGGATCGGTCGGGCCCACCGGCGCCGCGGCCTTCGGCACGTGCGCCTCGCTCGCAGGCGCAGGTTTGGGAGCCGGCTTGGCCGCCGGTGCCACCGGCTTCGCCGCAGCGGGCGCGACGGGAGGTGTGGACGGACCGGCCGGGCCGGCTGGCTTTTCTGAATCGTCAGCCATTTATGCCCATTCGAGTGCGCCCTTCTGCCAGGCGTAGTAGTAGCCGACGACGAGGATGAAGATGAAGGCCAGCATCTCGAGGAGCCCGAACAGCAGGAGCTTGTCGAAAATGACGGCCCACGGAAACATGAAGACCGTCTCCACGTCGAAGATGACGAACAGCATGGCCACCAGGTAGTAGCGGATGCTGTAGCGATCGCGTGCGTCGGTCGTCGGCTCGATGCCGCACTCGTAGGGCTCGAGCTTCACCTTGTTGTACTTCTCCGAGTGAATCAGGCTGGAGAAGACGAGCGTGAACAGGGCGAACCCCGTCGCGACCACGACGAAAATGGCGATTGGTATGTACTGTGAAAGCATCAGGGTTCATCGCCGCGTGGAGACGCGCACACAGGCAGAAAAGCCGTTGGTTTATAACATGCGACCTGTGGGGTGTCAAGAAAACGCATGGGCTTCGCGCCGGCGCGGCAGTTTCCCGCAAATCATAGAATTCAAACTAGTTTCAACCTATACTCGCGGGTAGATGTCTCGACGCATGCTGCCCGTTCTGTCTGTGGCGCTCCTGGTCCTCGGCCAAGCTGCCGTGGCCCGCGCGCAGGGTATGCGCCGGGCGATGGTCGTCAGCGTGGTGGATCAAGCGGGGGCGCCAGTGGCGGCGCTGACGCCTGCCGACTTCATCGTCCGCGAAGACAACGTCTCGCGCGAGGTGCTGGCCGTCGGCCCCGCGGACGACGCGATGGAAGTGGCGGTCCTGGTCGATACGAGCGCGGCGGCCGGCCGCGAGATTCCCAATATCCGGCGCGCCCTGCCCGGCCTCATCGAGGTGCTGACACGGCCCACCGCCTCTGGCCAGCACAACCGCGTTGCCCTCATCGGGTTCGGCGCCCGTCCGACGATCCTCGCTGATTACACGACGGACCGCGGCAGGCTCGAGAAGGCCGTCAGCCTCGTCTGGGAACTGCAGCCGCCGAGCAACGGCTACCTGCTCGACGCCATCAACGAGGTCACCCAGGGGTTCAAGAAACGCGCGACCGCCCGGCCCGTCATCATCGTGATTACCGCGGAAGGGCCCGATCCCAACACGAGCTACAACGACCGTGTGCTGACCCCGATCCGCGAGACCCACACGAACCTGAACGTCATCTCGGTCGGCGCGCCCTCCACCGACATGAGCAACGACGGGCGCAGCCGCGACCGCGTCCTCAACGACGGCCCGCCGCAGAGCGGCGGCCTCCGCGAGCGCCTGCTGATCGGCAACGTCCTGCCGGAGAAGCTGCGCCAGCTGGGCGAGGTGCTGACGCATCAATACCGCGTGACCTACGCGCACCCCGATTCCCTCATCCCTCCCGAGCGGATCACCGTCACCGCGCGGCGCCCCGAGCTCGTGGCCCGCGGGCTCGTCCTGGCGGATCCCCAGGCGCGCCGGTGACACGCCGCAGCCGGTACGCCGTGACCGCCGCGGCCGTGGCGGTCGCGCTGGCCACCACCGTTGCCGTGCCGGGGCACGCCCAGCAGGCCCAGCCCGCCGAGCAGGTCCCAGCCCCGTCGTTCCGGGCCGGCGTGGACATCGTGTCCCTCAACGTCACGGTGACGGATGCGTCGGCCCGCTACCTCACGGACCTGCAGGCGGGCGATTTCAGCGTCTTCGAGGACGGCGTCAAACAGGACATCACCCTCTTCAGCCGCACGAACCTCCCTATTGCGCTCGCGATTCTGCTCGACACGAGCGCGAGCATGGAGAACAAGCTGCCGGTCGCCCAGGAAGCGGCCATCGGGTTCGCGCACCGCCTTCGCACGCAGGATCTGGCCGAGGTGATCGACTTCGACAGCCGCGTGGTCGTGCTGCAGAACTTTTCGAACAATGCCGTGGACCTCGAGCAGGCCATCCGCCGGACATCGGCCGGCGGCTCGACCTCGATGTTCAACGCCATCTACATCGCGCTGAAAGACCTGAAGAAGGTCGTCGCGAGAAACGTGGACGAGATTCGGCGGCAGGCCATCGTCGTGCTGTCGGACGGCGAGGACACGTCGAGCCTCCTCCCGTTCGAGGAGGTCCTCGATCTCGCGAAGCGCTCGGAGACCGCCGTCTACACGATCGGTCTCAAGGCCGACGATGCCGGACCGGCCACCAAGGGGTTCAAGGAGGCCGAGTTCGTGATGCGGCAGTTCGCGCAGGAAACCGGCGGCCGGTCGTTCTTCCCGACGCAGGTCACGGAGCTGGCCGGCATCTACGGCCAGATTTCCGAGGAGCTCTCGAGCCAGTACACCGTCGGCTACACGTCGCGCAATCCACGCCGCGACGGTGCCTGGCGGCGGGTGGTCGTCCGCGTGGACCGGCCGAACACGGTGGCGCGCACCAAGCTCGGATATTTCGCTCCGACGGCGCATTGACATGAATGTCGTCCCCCTCGCCCTCTATGCCGCGGCCCTGGTGGCCTATGCCTGGCACTTCGCGCGGCGGACGCCGGCGGTCGGGCGGACGGCCACGACGCTGCTCATCTTCGGCGCCCTGGCCCACACGTTCGTCATCGGTATGCAGACGATGGAACCCGGGCACGTGCCGGTCGCAGGGCCGACCTCGGCCATCTCCACGTTCGTCTGGCTGCTGGCACTCGCATATCTCTACGTCGAGATGACCACCGACGAGCGGGCCATGGGCGTCTTCATCCTGCCGCTCCTCGTGGCGCTGCAGACCTTGCCCGCCATCAAGCCGGGCATCGAAGACCCGGCTCCCGTGCTGCGGAGCCCGCTCTTCGGCATCCATGTGTCGTCGCTGCTCTTTGCCTATGCCAGCTTCGCGCTCGCCTGCGTCATCGGCATCACCTACGTGCTGCTGTTCAAGGAGATCAAGGCGAAGCACCTCGGGTTCTTCTACGCCCGCCTGCCCTCGCTGCAGATGCTCGATCGGATGAACCATGTCGCCATCGTCATCGGCTGGATCTTCCTGACGATCGGCATCCTCGTGGGCGTGGTCTGGGCGGCGCACGCCCGCGCTTACGCAGGCGGCGACCCGCGCGTCCAGGCCATGTCGGTCGGCGATCCGAAGATCGTGGTCGCGCTGTTCTGCTGGGCGGTGTATTCCTTCGAGCTCTTCGCGGCCCGGCGCATCGGATGGGGCGGGCGGCGTACGGCCTATCTCTCGGCCATCGGCTTTGCTATCGTGTTGCTGAATTTCGTGCCGATCAGCTATTTCCTGACGACCAGTCACAGCTTCTAGGATGCACATCCTCCTCGTCGGCCTCAGCCACCGGACCGCGCCCGTCGATCTGCGCGAGCGCGTGGACTTCCAGGGACGCCTGGACACCGCCCTGCGCGCCCTGGCGGCGCGCGGCTCGACGCTCGAAGCAGTCGTGGTGTCCACGTGCAACCGCGCCGAGCTGTACGCGGCCTGCGAGGATGTGGCGGCAGCCAAGGCCGACCTGGCGGCGTTTGTCAGCGACTTTCACGGCGTGGACTACGACGAGGTGCGCCCGCACGTCTAC